>QHOW01000046.1 GCA_003219435.1 Verrucomicrobiota bacterium
CGGTCATTTTGCCATAAAACAGAATGGCTTCGTTCTCTGCGGGGTAGAATCGCAAGTTATCGTAAGACTGAAGAGCGCGGTTTTCGTTTCGGATCTTGTTTAGCCGCGCGATCCAGTCCTTGATGTTTCCCGGCGCATTCCAATCGCGCTCCTTGAATTGGTATTTCTCGGAGTCGAGATATTCCTCACGACTTGGCAAAGCCTCGTTCTCGCACAACTCATATCCGCTGTAAATACCGTAGAGCGTTGAAAGCGTCGCGGCCAGCGTCACACGAATCATAAACGCCGGGCGCCCGCCGTCCTGAAGCACAAACGGCAGGATGTCGGGCGTGTTCGGCCAAAGATTAGGGCGAAAATATTCGCTCATCTCGGTTTGGGTCAGTTCGGTGAAATATTCGATCAGCTCACGCTTGGAATTTCGCCATGTGAAATAGGTGTAGCTCTGACTGAACCCAGCTTTAGCCACCGCCTTCATCATTTTTGGCCGGGTGAATGCTTCTGCGAGAAAGACTGTATCGGGATATTTCTCGCGGACACCTTTGATCAAATACTCCCAGAAGGCGACGGGTTTCGTATGCGGATTATCCACGCGAAAGATGCGCACACCGCGCTGGGCCCAGAAAACAACGATGCTTTTCATCTCCGCCCATAGCGCTCGCCAGTCTTCGCAGCGAAAGTTCAGCGGATAAATGTCTTCGTACTTTTTCGGCGGATTCTCCGCGTACTTGATCGTGCCATCCGGACGCTTGTAGAACCAGTCGGGATGCTCTTTGACGTAAGGATGATCGGGTGAGCAGTTGATCGCGAAGTCGAGCGCGATTTCCATCCCGCGTTTTCGAACCTGCTTTTGGAGCCAGTCGAAATCGGCCAGTGTCCCGAGTGAAGGCTCGACGGCTTTGTGTCCGCCCGCTTCGCTGCCGATTGCCCACGGAACGCCAGGGTCACCTCGCTCACAGATGATCGAATTATTGCGTCCTTTGCGATTCGTGTGGCCAATCGGATGAATCGGCGGGAAATAAATCACATCGAATCCCATTGCCCTGGCGTCATCGATCCGTGGCAAACAATCGCGGAAAGTCGATCCGCGATCGCCCCGGCCTTCCGCCGAGCGCGGGAAGAATTCATACCATGCGCCAACCAACGCCGCCCGACGCTCGACGACAACGCGCGGAACCGGAGTGTATTGTGTCGCGCTGGAGCGGTCCGGATAAGTTGCCATCAGCACCTCGAGCTCGCCGGAGTGCGCAATTGCGTTAATCTCAGAATTGGCGCCTGTGCAGATTTGTTCGGCAAATCCCAACAATCGTGCCGCATCCACCGGTTGCTGCGCTCGCCGGGCGGCGGCCTTGACCAGGGCGGCGCCCTCCATTGCTTCGCTCTCCAGGGCAGAAATGCCTCCCTCAAATTTTGCCGTGAACTCGCGCTGCCAACTGCGGAAAGCATCTGTCCACGCTTCCACCGTGTATTCGTGAATCGCGTTATCGTAAAGAGTGCAAGCTGCACGCCAGCGGTCGTTATCAACAAAGCTCATGGGGGTTTCTCGCCATGCGCGTTTGCCGAGAACGCGCCATTTCAATACCGCCGCGACAACATCGTGTCCGTCCATAAAAATGTCCGCTTCGACGACGAGATCCTCGCCAACGACGCGTTTAATCGGATAGCGCCCTCCGTCGATCAACGGCTCCAAGTTCTCGATGACCGCGGAAGGAAAGGCCCGAGGCATGGGCGATCAATCAACCGAGATTTGCTGCCTGCGAAAGCAAAAATCTCCGTGATCCGAAGAAGAAAGCGAGCGGGATTAAACCGCGAAATAAAACGCGCACTCGTAGAGCCCCGAGTTGCGAATCATTTGGCGGCGCACACGAGTCCCGAGGACGGCTTCGAACATGTCCTGCTCGAACCGGCCGATGATGGGGTAGTGTTCGAGCAGATTCATGATCGGCGAATGACATTCGACAATGCGAGGTCCGCCCTCATCCCCGTTGCTGAACTGGGCCATATAGCCCTCCCCATCACGGACACGGGCGAGCCATTTGGCGCGTTCCGCCACTGTTTCCCCCTTGGCTTTGGACTTGAGGGCCGCGGTCTTTTTTTCGAAGAGATTGTAAAGAAGCTTCTCCGGTGCGTTTGGCCCGTAGATTTCCAGGACCGATTTCAATAGATCGAGCGTGAACTGATGGCTGTCGGCCTGAAACAGATCATGGCTGCGGCGGGTAAGTCGGTAAACCATTTCCGGGCGACCCATTCTCTGTGGTCGCCGCCAGGTATCGAGGTAGCCATCGCGCTGAAGGGTGAGGCAATGCTGCTTGATGCCCATATAGCTCATCCCCATTTTTTCCACCAGCTCGTTAACAGACAGTCCACGGGTCCGTTTGAGAGAGTTAATGATTTGGAGCCGCTGGGTGCGGCCGATTTCTGCGATTAGACGTTGATTCATAAAGTGATGATTGAGTGACAAAAAGCTGAAGGGTGGACTTTACACGTCGTGACCTTTAAAATGCAAGTTCAAACTTCGCGCAACTGCCGAACACAAAAGAAATTACAGAAAGAGGCTTCGCTACGTCGCTCGGCAGATCGACGGAACATGTTCTGCTGAGAATGGGCGTAGGTATCTTCCCGTAGCGCATCCGAACGCGTCAGAGAAACGGAAGTGACACTATTTGCACTGGAATTGCCACGACTGCGCCGGAATTCTTCGGCGCGAGCGCATCCAGATTGGCGCCGGGATTGTTCAAGCCGCGTTTCACATAACCGAGCGCGATTTCCTTTCCGATTTTCTCACTGCGCGTTGCGCTCGTGATCCATCCCGCTGCTTTGCCTTTTTCCGCCATGGAGACGAGTCTCATGCCCGCCTTGAGCGGGACATCATCCAATGAAATCAGGCCGCGTAATCGCTTGTTTGTTTGGCCCGACATCTTGATGCGCGAGATCACTTCCTGACCAATGTAGCAACCTTTTTCATAATCGACGGTGCGCTCTTCCAGATTAGCCTCGATTGGAATAATCTCGTTTGTCAGCTCGCAGCCCCATCGGGGAATGCCCTGTTCGATTCGCATGGTCTCCGCGGCAGCGGAATCGACCGGGTCGAATGCGGACAATAACTGTTGCGAAATGCCATCATGCCTCGCTGCGTCCGTCCATACATCCCACCCCGGAACGGCGAAGCGGCGCACAGAAACAATTCTACAGTCGCTCAGGTTCGGCGCAGTTTGCGACAGGACATGAAAGATCGAGAATCGATCCGTGTCGTCTTCGATCTGAACGTCGTCGGCGATTACATACCGCTCCAGTCTGGCCGGAAGCGCTTCCCGAAGCTCGGGATCGGCATCAATCCAAAAGCATTCGGGCCCAGCGGAAACGAAAACGTGCGCGTTCATCTTGCCCTTCGCGTTGAGCACGCAAGCCTCAATTGCCACTGCTTCGTAGGCTTTTCGCACATCATTCGTAATCTGCCCATTCAGAAAACGAAGCCGATCACTGCCAGTAACCCGGAGCGTTGTGCGTCCCGAGAGATCAAGAAAGGCGCCCTCCTTATGCTGAAGCGGCTGCGTCATCCCTCTTTGGACGAGACGGGCCCCGAGTAGCTTTCGGAGTTGCAGCCCGCGGCGCAACAGTTGCGTGAGAAAGCCGCCACGCCACCGGAGCGCCTCGTTGACCTTTCCGTTGCCAGTCGAGTCGATGGTTGCCGCGACGTCGGAAGGCAGGGACGATATCTCGGCTAAGACAGGCGCTGCCTCCACCCCTGGTGCGATTGCCTCAGGGCTCGCCTGCTCCTCCCGCTCCGGCAGTTGAGGCTCCCCGTAATCACGCGATTGGGTTTCGGGCAAATACTTGCGCGCGACCGCAGAAAAATCATCGTCTCCACGGCCCCACTGCATTTGCTCCATCAACTGATCGTGCGCAGCGGCGGTCGCTCCCAGTTCGAGGTAGTGGGACAAACCGAGCTGATTGGCGATCTGGATATCTTTGAGCATGTGCTTTATGGAAAAATGCGGCTCAAAATCGCGCTGGATCATCTTCGGCATTTTCATTGCGAGCGTTGTAGAATGGCTCGCGTTGGCTTGCATGGCTTGGACGAACTTTTCCAAGGGCACACCGAGAGCTTGAACAATGGCCAGAGCTTCCGCAGTCGCCTGGACGCTCGCAGCCGTCACCATGTTGGTTGCGATTTTGATCACCGTCGCCAGGCCAAGCTCGCCGATTTCGACAATCTCTTTGCTGCTCGCTTCAAGGATGGGGTGTGCTCGCCGTAATACTTCCTCATTGCCGCCGGTGTAATAGACCAGTTCACCTTTTTCCGCCGCAATCTTGCTGCCGGTGAACGGCGCCTCCACAAAGCGCGCGCCGCGACCTCCGACAATTTCCGCTGCCGCCCGCATGGAATCCGGAGCCACAGTCGAATGCCCAATGACGATGTGGCGCGGCGCGAGGTTTTCACTGAGCCGATGAACGGTGTGCAGCAAAGCCTCGTCGTCGGAAACAAAGATCTGGATGTAATCGCAAAGCTCGGCCAGCTCAGCAGGCGACCCGACAAAATTTGGAACGGGACGCGGCGTCCGGTTCCAAACGAAAACTTGAAATCCTTTCCTGCGCAGATTCCCACTTACCCCGCGACCGATGATCCCCAGGCCGATCACTCCAATCGCTTCGTGCTTTGAATTGGACATAAATGTCTGGCCGCTCCGTGAGAGTGAAAAATTCCTTTCAAGACTGCGGACAAAAACGCCGACAGGCAATGCAGAAACTTAGAAGCACACCGTTGTCCCAATCGGGGCCTCACTCCAGAAAACAAATCGAAAGACGAAAATGCCCGCCGAACATCCATTTCATTTTAGCGCAAACTCAGATAGGTAATATGCAGCGACGGAGCCGACGATCTGGAGACTTTCGGCGTTGATCTTGTCCATCGTGTCATCGGCCGTATGCCACCAGGCAAAATCAAAATCGATCACATCAATAGTCGGAATCCCAATCGCGTTGAGCGGCGTGTGGTCGTCGATCAATTCCCGGCCCAGGTAGGTAAAATCACTTCGCAATTTCAACGCCTCTGCTGACGCAAATATGTCGCGCGCCATTTCTGCCGGCGAATCCGGTGGCAACGTGATCGTCAGAGAACGGTCGCCCACCATGTCGAACAAGATGCCGCCGCGAAATTGCTTGGCTCCGCCGCTTCCAAGCTTTCTGGCAAAATAACGGCTTCCGTAGAGCCCATCCTTCTCAGAAAAGTGTTCATACGCTTCTTCGCCGTCAAAAAACGCCAGCTCAATCTTTGCCGCAAGATCCGGATGCCGCCCAAGCACCCGGCTCAACTCCAGCAGCAAACCCGTGCTCGACCCGCCATCGTTGGCTCCGACAAATCGGAAGCTGTCGAACGTCTTCGTATCGTAGTGGGAGCACAACAAAAAAGAGGACGCGCCGCTTCCTTGTGCGCGAAATCGTGCAATCAGATTTACAAACCGGACTTTGCCGCGCGGCGTGTCATCGGTGAATGCCTGTCGCGTTACCTGCCAGCCTGACAAACTGAGCTGATTCTCAATGTAACCCCTCGATTTTTCGATCGCCTCAGATCCAGGCGGGCGCGGACCGAAATCAACCAGCCGCTGGACATGAGCCAGCGCTTTCTCGCCAGAAAATTCTTCCGATATCTTGGGTTGCGATGCGCGCGACGCCTCCACACCAACCATTGAGACAAAAACAAGAAGCAAGGAAACAAAAGCGGTCGGATACATGCGTTTCATCTTACAATAGACTATATAACATGATCCTCATCCTCCCCTTGGAGGCGAAGAAATGAAGTGGACACGCATGGTTTTATGATATAAGCAATGAAACTTCCTAACCGTCCAATAAGGCTATGACACGAACAAAAAAGCGGTGGATCAAACCGGAGCTAAAAACATTGCCGATCTTTTTCGAATGCACCTGCTACGCGGGCGCGATTTGATTGACCGGGAATAATTGACTCCGAAAGCTTTCGCGAGTTGATCCGGATTCGGATTCTCGGCAGCGCCGCGGGCGGCGGCCTGCCACAGTGGAATTGCGCCTGCCCAAACTGCATGGCGGCGCGTGCTGGGAAAATTCCGCAGCAGATGCAATCAAGCCTTGCCATCAGCGGTGATGATGAACGCTGGTTTTTAATCAACGCTTCGCCCGATCTCGCGCAACAAATCGAACGCACGCCGGCATTGCAGCCACGACCGAATTCACCGAGAAACAGTCCAATCGTAGGGGTCCTCCTCACCAATGCCGATCTCGACCATGCGCTGGGTTTGTTGCTATTGCGGCAGCGGGAAACGCCGCTTATTGTTTATGCGACCGACGAGACGCGCGCCGCACTGGATTGGATCAACATGGTTCTGAAGCGATTTTGCGGCGTTGAATGGCGCCTGGTTTCTCGCGACTTCGATTCATTGAGCAAGAGCGTCGCGTTCCGTGCGATTTCATTGCCCAAAAGTATCGCGTTGCAGTTCCGCGACCAGAGCTCGAATGCATCCGCCCTTATCGCGCCCGCTGCCGGCAACCTGAACGATGAATTGCACGATGCCGTCAAAACTTCCGACCTCGTTTTATTCGATGGCACATTTTGGAAGGATGACGAACTTCTCGCCTTTCGGCCAGGCGCTCGCCGAGCGCGCGAGATGAATCACCTGCCCATCGCCGATGGTAGCCTTGATTTCTTGCGCCATTCGTCAGCACGCCGGAAGATGTATATCCACATCAACAATACGAACCCGATCCTTATGCCCGGCTCGTTCGAGCGCGCCCAAGTTGAACGAGCCGGCATCGAGATCGCCCGCGATGGACTAGAAATTGCCTTATGACTGCCGGACTTTGGGACCGCGAAATTTTTGTCGACAAACTGCGCGAGATTG
>QHOW01000023.1 GCA_003219435.1 Verrucomicrobiota bacterium
AATTTGCCGTGGAAAAGAAACCGCTGCTGAATGGCTCGACGTTCATCGCACCTGGCACGAAATGGGTGGCCGCAGCACTTGTACCATGCTCTATGGGCACATCGAAACGCCCGCTCATCGCGTCGATCATTTACGCCAGCTCCGCCAATTGCAGGACGAGACCGGCGGCTTTGCCGGTTTTGTTCCTTTTGCCTTCGAGCCGCAGACTACAATACTCTCGAACATAAAACGCGTGTCCGCGTTCGAGCAGCTTCGTAATCTCGCCGTTAGCCGAATTTATCTGGATAACATCGACCATTTGACGGCTTACTGGGTCAGCCTTGGTTTGCCGTTGGCGCAAGTCTCGCTCAGCTACGGCGTGGACGATCTGCACGGCACAATTTTGGAGGAAAAAATTTTCCATATGGCAGGAGCGACCACGCCACAGCAACAAACCGTGGCGGCGCTCGAACACACCATCCGCGAAGCTGGCCGCGATCCGGTCCAGCGCGATAGCTTTTATCGTCATTTGTCCACCTCCGCGCGAAACGGAGAAAAATCGGCAGCGGATTCGGCGGAACTTGTCTGCGCGTGAATCGAAAATGTGAACAGTGATCCGTGAACAGTGAACGGAGCGCCGCCTTACCTGCACTCGCCCATTTTCATTTCACCGATCACTGATCACCGATCACTTTGGAATCTCCGCGCATCGGCTGCGTCAAATATCTCAACGCGCGGCCGCTGATTCGAGGGTGGCCGGGTGCGGTAGACTTCGACCATCCTTCGGCGTTGTGTCAGCGACTCGCGGCTGGCGAACTGGATATCGCCCTTGTTTCAAGCTTCGAATTTTTGCGCAATCCAATCTACCGGATCGTCGATGACGTTTCGATTTCGTCGGATGGACCGGTTTACAGCGTTGTAGTCGCCCACCGTGTCGAAATGTCCGAGATCAAAGAAATCGAACTCGATCCTGCCTCGGAAAGTTCGGTAAATCTCCTGCGTTGCTTACTCGCGGAGATCGGATTGAATCCGTGGTTAATTTCAAACGGTGAATTTAGAAAAAGCGCGCAGCGCGACGTTCCGGGGAGCGCCCCGAAAGCTTTCGGGGCCGTTGCCGGCAGTCCGCCGCAGGACGAATTCGCCGTGGCGAACTTGTCGGCAACACCTAACGCGCGCCTCCTAATCGGCGATCAAGCCATCCGCTTCCGGCAGAGACATGCCGGGGAATTTAGTTTCTGGGACCTCGGCGAGCAATGGAACAAACTCGTCGATCTTCCATTCGTGTATGCACTCTGGTTGATTCGGCCTGAAGTTCGCGACTCCGAGTCCCTCGCGGAACGCTTGCGCAAGCTGCGCAATGAAAATCTAGCCGACATCGACAAGCTGGTCGCTGAAGAGGAAGAATTCGATCACGATTTTTGTCGCCGCTATTACCGGGAAAACTTGCGCTTCAGCTTTGGCAAAGAAGAAAAACAAGGGTTGACCGAGTTCCATAAACGCTGCTTGAACCTGCAGCTTTTCCCGGGCGGTGGTTTGGGATTTGGAGCTTGGGATTTGGAGCTTGCTAGTCGCTGCGTATGAAACGCGGCGGCGAGCTGCGTGTCGGTATCTCTGGTTGGCGCTACCCTGGGTGGCGGGGGAAGTTTTATCCGAAAGGCTTGCCGCAGCGGCGCGAACTCGAATACGCCAGCCGTATCCTGAATTCAGTCGAACTCAACGGCTCCTTTTATTCGCTGCAACTACCATCGAGTTATCAGCGCTGGTATTCAGAGACACCAGACGATTTTGTCTTCGCGATAAAAGGCCCGCGTTACATCACGCACATGAAAAAATTGCGTCATGTCAAATTACCACTTGCAAACTTTTTCGCTTCCGGCGTGCTCGCGCTTCGCGGGAAACTTGGCCCGATGCTCTGGCAGCTCCCGCCAAACCTCAGTTGGAACAAAGAACGCCTGGAAGAATTTTTCGAATTGTTGCCGCGCGATACGCGCAGCGCGGCGAAGCTTGCCAAAAAGCACGATAACAAGTTGAAAGGGCGCGCCTGGATCAAGGTCGATGTCTCCCGCCCACTGCGCTATGCGCTCGAAGTTCGGCACAAAAGCTTCATCACGTCCGACTTTTTCGACCTGTTGCGCGAACACAACATCGCCTTTGTCTTTGCCGACACCGCCAGAAAATTCCCATACGCTGAAGATTTGACCGCCGATCTCGTTTACATTCGCTTGCACGGCGCGAAAAAACTTTACGTCAGCGGTTACAATAACAGGGCGCTCGACTGTTGGGCTAACCGCATCGAGCTGTGGAGGACGAGCAAACAACCTCGCCACGCCAAAACAGTTACGCATGCCAAGGCTCGGGCCAAGAATCTTGACGTTTTCGTTTACTTCGACAACGACGCTAAGGTCCACGCTCCCTTCGACGCGCAACGACTAGCAGCGCGGCTCGGAGTTAAGTGAATTTCAACCAGCCGGCACCGGCCCAATCTTCTTCCAATACTGAAGAATCCGCCCACTTCCCGGAGGTGATTCGAATTCTGTTGGTCGCGGTCCACCGGGCGGGCCCCAGCATGCACGTTTGTGGCTCGCGTCGATGATCTCGTAGATGCCGCGCGTCAGTTGACCGGCGTTCGCTCCCCCTTCTGCGATTGAATCCACCTGTTTCGGTCTGGTGTTCGGATTGACCGTAAAACGGCCAGCGGGATGCGTCCCAATGCCGCTCGCCTTTGGAAAACGGAATGTATTGCGATCAGTAATCAGGATTGTATTTCGCAACATGCTTGCGGGCACAGGCTTTCCGTTCACCACGGCGCGGGTCAATTGCCAGGTTCCCGACAATTCTTCGTAATCTTTCTCTGCGGCAGCAGATTGTGTGGTCGCGCCGCCAGATCGGCCGTTTGCGCATCCACCGGCAATCGCTAGCACAGCACTAATAGCCAGGATCGGTATTGCTTTAATCATCCGTGCTTTTTGCAGCGAAAATCGCCGTTTGTCGAGCCCGGTGTGCTTTACGGACGATGGCATTTAATCTGCCATGTGTTGTCAGGAGATCGCCCGCGAATAGAGTAATCGGTGCAAAGCCGCGTAGAGAGCGATCTAATCAGTGCAAAGCCGCCTGCAACCTTTGCGCGGCAAAGCCGATGGATCATTGCGCCGCCTGAGGAGTTGAATGGTGGACCGATCTCATGGACTGAGATTTGTGGATCGGCCTGCATCGCGCGGTTGCTAATGCGCAAGGGGTTCGCCAGCGCGGAAGAAGTGGAAACATTCCTGCGGCCGCGTCTCAGCTCGTTAAGCGATCCATTTTTGCTTCCGAATATGGAAAGGGCCGTGAAGCGAATTCTGGCTGCGTTAGACCCACAGGAACGCATCGTAATTTTTGGAGATTACGATGTCGATGGGGTGACTTCGCTCGCGCTGCTGGCAGAAATGTTACGTGCCTATGGCGCCACGCCGGACTTATTCCTGCCGCTGCGAATGGAGGAAGGCTACGGATTGAGCCGTGAAAGTGTGGATCGCTGCATTGAGCAACATCATCCGCAACTTCTGATCGCGGTCGATTGCGGCACGTCGTCGGTGGTCGAGATCGCCGATCTCACGGAGCGCGGCGTGGATGTGATTGCACTCGATCATCATGAGCCCAAAGCGGATCTGCCTGGTTGCGTGGCAATAGTGAATCCAAAGATCAATCCGCAGTCGCCGTTTCATTATCTTTGCAGCGTCGGAATCGTTTTCAAATTGTGTCACGCGCTTCTTAAAACGCGTCCGGTCGAGTTCGATTTGAAGTCGAAGCTCGACCTTGTTGCGCTCGGCACTGTCGCTGACATCGTTCCGCTTCATGGCGAAAACCGCGTTCTCGTGCAGCGCGGCGCGATGGAGATCGCACGAACGTCGCGTATCGGCTTGAAGAAACTAATGCAAGTCGCCGGAGTACAGCTGCCCATTTTGCCCGAGGACATTGGTTACCGACTTGGCCCGCGATTGAATGCTGCGGGGCGTTTGAATACAGCGGAGAAATCTTTGCGGCTGTTGCTCACTCACGACGAAGGCGAAGCATCGGTACTCGCAGCGGATCTCGACCGGCACAATCGCGAGCGCCAGGAAGTGGAAAAGCAAATTTTCGATGCAGCGATAGAGAAGATCGACAATCAGTTCGACGCAACGCGCGACGCGGCCATCGTGACAGGCGCGCGGGGCTGGCATCCGGGAGTGCTCGGCATTGTGACCTCGCGGATCGTTCGAAAATATCATCGACCCGCCATTGTAATCGGCTTCGATGAGAATGGTGTCGGCAAAGGAAGCGGACGAAGCATTGAAGGGTTGAATCTGGTCCAAGCGTTGAGTCGTTGCGCGGACCGGCTTGACAAATTCGGCGGGCACGAAATGGCGGCAGGATTGGCCCTGCGCGAGGAAAATTTCGACCTTTTTGCCGAAACATTTCGCAACGCGGCTCGCGATCTTCTCTCCGAAGAAGCTTTGCAACCCTGCGTGCAATTAGATTATGAGCTCGCATTTTCCGAAATCGATATCGAGTTTCTACGGTGGCACGAGATGCTGCAGCCATTTGGAAACGGAAATCCCCAGCCGCTTTTCCTTGCGCGCAAAGTCGAGCCGGTGGCGCCGCCGCGCGTAGTGAACGAAAAGCATCTCATCTTTCGTCTCCGCCAAGGCAATCGCCATCGCCGCGCGGTTTATTTTAATGGCGCGCCAAATCAACTTCCGCTCGCGCCGTGGGACATCGCATTTCGGATTCGCGCGGATGAATATGAGGGCGAAACCTTAGTCGCCATGCAAATCGAAGGGGTGCGGACAGCGGAGCCCAGCCAATGAGCGAGTCTCGTAAAGAAAAAGTTTGTGACGGCGAGGGCGCCGTCACCAGCACGCGAGGCGCGTGCGCTCCCCAGATTGAAATCTCGCGGCCGCTCGCTGAGCTTGATTGGATCCCGCGACCGCGTTTACTCGCGCTGCGCCGTCTCGGCATCGAAACGGTGGAGGATTTGCTCACCCATTTTCCGCGCCGTCACGAAGATCGACATCAGTTTCCCCATTTTCCACGCGAAGAGAGCGACATTCCGATTTGCCTTTGCGGTGAGGTAGTTAAAACGTCGGTGCGCAGGTTTGGCGGATGGAAAAAAATCTTTGAAGCGACATTGGAGGAGTCGAGCCCGAACGCGTTGAGCGAACCGCTCGTGTGCCGCTGGTTCAACTTGCATTACGTGCAAAAGATGATCGCGACCGGGCAGCGCCTCGTCGTTTTTGGCAAACCGCGCCTGCGGGGCAAACGGATTTGCATGGATCACCCTGAGTTCGAGGTCATCGAGAATGACGAGGAGATATCAATCCATTTTCGGCGCATCACGCCGATTTATCCTGCTACAGAAGGTCTTTCCCAGCGCGTCTTGCGCAGCATCATCTACCGCTTGTTGAATGAAGTCTCCGGCGCGCCTCTGGAAAAACTACTGCCAACCGACCTCGCGACTGGCGAACGATGTCATGCAATTCGCGCGATCCATTTTCCGGAAAGCTGGGAGGCGCGTGATGCCGCTCGCGAGCATCTGGTGCTCTCGGAGTTCTTCGCGATGCAAATGTTGATCGCATCGCGACGCTCCGACTCATCGATTCGAATGGGCGACGCGCACTGCGGACCTGGCACTCTGCTCGACAAATTTTTAGAGGCGTTACCGTTCCAGCTGACTGGCGCGCAGTCGAAAGTAATCGCGGAAATCCAGCGCGATCTGGCGGCGCGTCATCCGATGAACCGTTTGCTCCAGGGAGATGTGGGCTCGGGCAAAACCGTTGTTGCCATCGCGGCGATGTTGCTTGCGGTCGAAGCGGGGTATCAGGCCGCATTCATGGCGCCAACACAAATTCTCGCTGAACAACATTATGATGTGCTGCGGCGCTGGCTGGAACCCCTCGGCGTGCGCCTGGCACTGCGGACCGCGGCGCGCCAGGAAGACAACGTGCCGCTGCCGTTGTTTGCGGGTGCGCAGGATCCGGGTAGCGCACGCGTCTCACGTGTTGGCGACGGTGTCTCGCCGTCGCGGACTTTCCTTGATGTTGAGCCAGCTGACAGCGCTTTCTACTCTCGTCGTCGACTCCCGCATTTCGAAAAGCCGTGGGCGATCTACGCGGTAACGATTAGCACGAAATCGCGTCGATGTTTGTCACCAAATGCTCGCACCATCGTTCTCGATGCATTCCGGCATTTTCACGACAAACGTTACGAACTTTTTGCAGTATGCGTGATGCCCGATCATGTGCATCTACTGATTCAGCCGTGGCCGAAGGAAAATGACGATGCGGGAAACGTAGTTTTTTGGCCGCTCAGCGGCATAATACATTCGATCAAATCATTTTCGACGCACAAGATTAACAGGGTCGAACGAAAGAGTGGAACACTTTGGGAAAAGGAACGGTTTGACCGTTACGTTCGATCAGATCGCGATCTGGAGGAGAAGTTCCACTACATTCTCCGCAACCCGTGGGAGACGGGCGTGGCTGGACAGAACGAGGATTATCCGTGGGTCTGGACTCAGGATGATGAGGCGCGCAAGGAAAGTTCGTTTCGGCGCGACGCCGAAACCAACACGCGGGACGCGTGCGCTACCCAGGCCGGGGCGGGCGATGGCGCTCCTCACATCATCATCGGGACGCACGCGCTGCTTTACGAAAAGGTTTCGTTCTCGAATCTCGGGCTCGTTGTAATCGACGAGCAGCACAAGTTTGGTGTTGCGCAACGCGCCCGGTTGACCGCGCGCGAACCAGCGCCTGATGTTCTGGTGATGACGGCCACGCCGATCCCGCGCACCCTGACGATGACGGTTTACGGCGACCTCGATGTTTCAGTTATCGATGAGATGCCGCGTAACCGCGGAAAGGTAATCACGGCTGTGCGCGACGTATCGAAGCTCGGCGAAGTCCTCAGTTTTTTGCGAGGACAATTGGAAACGGGGCGACAACTCTATGTGATTTATCCCCTGATTGATGAGAGTGAAAAATTGGACGTCAAGGCGGCATCGGCCGAGTACGAGTTGTGGCGGGAACAACTGCATCCCTATCGCTGTGAATTACTTCATGGCCGCATTCCGGCGGCGGAGAAGCAGAACACCATGGAACGATTTCGTCGGGGTGAAACGAACGCATTAATCAGCACAACGGTGATTGAAGTTGGGGTCGATGTTCCGAACGCGACGGTGATGCTGGTCGAAAATGCGGAGCGCTTCGGGCTGGCGCAGCTTCATCAGCTTCGCGGGCGCATCGGCCGTGGGCAGCACAAATCGTATTGCATCTTGTTAACGTCGGAGCAGTCGAGGGAAACATCGGCTAAGCTCGCTGTTTTGGAACGAACGAATAACGGCTTTGAAGTGGCGGAGGCGGACTGGGATTTGCGCGGCCCCGGCGATCTGCTTGGCACGGCGCAAAGCGGCTTACCCGCGCTCAAGATCGGCAACTTGAAAACCGATGCAGGCTTGATGCGACGGGCGCGGGCGGCAGCAATGTCGATTTTCCAAGCCGATCCGCGCCTGGAATTGCCTGAGAATCAACGTTTCCGGAGTTTGATTGTCGAACAACAGGGACGCACTTTTTCGAACATCAGTTGATGAAGAATCTCGCCAAATTTCTGCTTTTTGTCCTGCTTATCAGCGCAGGAATTTCTTTGCTCTACGATTACCGCCTCAAACATGGAGGGCTAAATCTGCCTTCCGTCCGAAAACCGGAAAAATACACGTTGGCCTCGACTCCCAGCGTGGATTCAAAGCAAGTCGCCTCGCTTGACGCATTAAACCGGGAGCGGCGCGCGCTCGTCAACAGCGTGATCCCGTCTGTTGTCGCGGTGAAAACATCGAAGAAAATCGGTATCCGGCGGGAGTACGAGATGGATCCTTTCGAGTTTTTCTTTCCTAACCAGCGGCGATTCCGGAATCCGAACGACGAAGCGCTGGTCCAAAATGCGCTTGGCTCCGGTGTAATCGTGACGAATGAAGGCCATATCATAACGAACAATCACGTGGTCGATCAAGTGGACGAAATTGAGGTGCAGTTGAGCGATGGCCGGACGAAAAAGGCGCGGTTAGTAGGCGCAGATTCTCAGGTAGATCTGGCGGTGCTCAAGATTGACGATCCCGGAGTCAAGCCGCTCAAACTGGCTGATTCGGACTCGGTGCAGGCTGGAGATTTTGTCCTTGCCATTGGTAATCCATTTGGATTCGAGGAAACGGTCACGGATGGAATCATCAGTTCGAAAGGGCGGCCGAACCGCAGCGATTTCTTCGGGGACCTTCTGCAAACCAATGCGGCAATCAATCCGGGAAACAGCGGGGGTCCCCTAATCAATCTGCGCGGTGAAGTTATCGGCATTAACACGGCAATCATTTCGCGCAGCGGCGGTTCGCAGGGAATCGGTTTCGCGATCCCCTCGAATACAGTTCGCACCGCGCTTGAGAGTTTATTGAAGCAGGGCCGGATTATCCGCGGTTATCTGGGGATCCAGACGCGTGGGTCGCAGCCGGGCCAAAGCAACGCAGGCAGCGAAGGCGTGATCGTCGAGGAAGTAATGCCGGGATCGCCCGCAGCTCAGGCGCACCTGCAACCAGGCGACGTTATCCGCAAGTTCAATGGCCGCGACGTAAAGAATATGTATGCGCTGAGAAGTGTTTTGGCGCAGGCCGAGTTGAATAAGAACGTTGAGCTCGAAATTGTGCGTGCCGGCAAGCCGTTGAAAGTGACGACTCAGATCAAAGAGCAGCCCGTTGATTACGAAACGTCCGGCGTTCTGCCTCGGCGAGGCCAGCCACAGCCGCAGGCCCCGGGGCAGCCGAACGATCAAGGCGCAGTCAGCAGCCCTCTCGCCGCAATTCACGTGGACGAGCTAACTCCAGAAATGGCGCGTCAGCTCAATCTGCCAAACAATGCGCGCGGCGTGGTGGTCACCAGCGTCGATCCTGATAGCGGCGTGGCCGAATTGCAAAAAGGCGACGTGATCGAAGAAATTAATCAGCAACCAGTGACCTCAGTCTCAGATTACAACAAGATTGCCGCCTCGCTTGATCCCAGCCAACCGCAGATCTTGTCTGTTTGCCGTCATCGGATGCGTTCGTTTCTCGTCTTGCGGCCGCGGTAAACTAATCTGGAAATCAGAGCCGATCTAGCCGTCTGGCTGTGCCTGCCGCGCTGGAGCCAGCGAAGGCGGGTCAAGCCGTGCCCGGCGGCAAGGTGAACCGGCGCGGCGAGCGAGCGCCGTGGCTACAGGCGCGAATGAGCGCGCGCTCAGCACGCAATCGCGTGACGGCGGCAAACGCCGGAAAGCATTTGCCAGAGCGCGCTGAGAACGCGATTCACCGATTCTTTCACCGATTCAAAATTGCGATTGTCGATGTACTCCCCGAGCATTTTGCGTTCGGCCGCAGAATGTTCGCTATCCGCTTCAATGTGGACGCTGAAGTATTCGTAATGTTTCGGATCGGTGAAGGCGTAACGCCTTTTCAATCCGTCGATCTTCGATTCACAGATCGCCGGAATTTGGCTCTCGTAGGCGTAGAGGGCGGCGAGACCATCCGCCGTCGATCCATTGCCGCAGACCGATCGAAAAGTTTCGGTCAAGCCCTTCGTCTCCGGCCACTCTTCTGATTTACGTACCTCGGAAGCGGAAACGTGGAGGCCTTCGGCAAACTGGAGCCAAAGCTCAGGATGATTCGGCGAGCCGGCTTCTTCATCGACTAGGTTGCCGAGCAATGTTTTCCGGGTCACCTGATCGTCGCAGTTCGCGTGCACTGCCGAGAGATACGTCGGAAACGCTGCGACATGATGATAGTACTGCTTCACGTAATCCGTCAGCGCTTCTTTGCTGAGCTCTCCTCGCGTCCACGCAAGGTAAAATGGATGTTTTAAGAGATGTTTCTCCGCGATGTCATTGTCAATCTTCTCGAGATATTGGTTCATCATGATTCTCCAATGCTGTTTTTTTGTAGCCACAGATTGACACAGATTTTCACAGATTAAAGAAGCAGAATTCTTATCCGTGTTAATCTGTGGCGAAGATGTCAGGCCGCGGGAGGGGCAAAAGAATCATGCACTTCTCAGGTCATGCGTCTGATCCACTATGTATTCGCGGTGCTGCGGTTAATGGCACCGTTCATGGCAATTGTCCGCCTGCTTGTTGCATCTTTCCATGCAGGGGCCACGACTGCATGAATCCAGACAGTGGCTGCGATTGCATTCGCACTGCTGATGACAGTCCTTTACCTCGGAACAATCGCGCGGCCAATTGGCTGAGAACACTGCTGCGACGCCAAGGATACCGCCTGCCAGCAAAATAATCGCGCTCCATGTTGTTACGATGTTTCTCATAGTTTTTCCTTCCTTGTTAACGCACGTCGTCAAATAAGGTCTAGTCGCAAAGCCGGGCAAAACACCGGCTATCCCTTGCGAAACTTAATACTCCCCAGATATCGGCAGTTCAAAGATTAGGGCTCAGCGATGCTTTGTGGCAAGATAAATTGCCGGGGACAGATATGCGTTACGCCGATTTTAAAATGTGTTTGATGCCGCGGATGGGAATGACGACCCAGTCGGGGCGATTATTTAGTTCGTAACCGATTTCGTAAACGGCTTTGTCGAGTAGATAGGCTTCGAGCATGATCTGGAGGTCGTCGCTGTTTTGCGGGATGAAAATCGCGGCGGCGGTTGTTTTCAAATAACGTTGCAGAAAGACGCTGCTGACCTGGCGGTACCAAAGGTCGGCCCAGCGTTCGAGGAAGGGGACGTCTTCGCTGCGCATGGCCGGCTGCCAGAGCGCGCTGTAGGCAGCGTACTGAAATGAGCGCATCATTCCGGCGACATCACGCAGGGCGGAGCGTTTCAGTTTTCGCTCGCTGAGTGCGCGCGCGGGTTCGCCTTCAAAATCAAGAATCACGAAGTCTTTTCCGGTGTAAAGCAGCTGGCCGAGATGATAGTCGCCATGGATCCGGATTTTTGCGGCATTGGTGCGACGATCGAGAAGCCGTTTTTCGCGCCCAAGTATTTCTTGTTCCGCAGCGAGCACTTCTTTGGCTTCGTCTCGAAATGTTTTGGGCAGGTCCGGCAATTTCTTTTCGAGAAACGTGAACGCGCGTCGCAGCGATGCGCGCATGGTTTGATAAACAGAGCGCTGCGCCATGGCATTGAACGGTTCGGGCGCAAAGGCGGGATCTTCCATGCTGGAGGCGAGCGCAAGGTGCAGCTCACCTGTTCGTTGTCCCATTTGCATTGCCTTGTCAGGATAAATGCCCCCGATCAGCTCATCGAGGAGGGCACCTGGCGGCGCAGTTTCATTCTGCAGATCGGCTTTCCGCCCCAGCACCCGTTCGTAGTAGCGGCCCATGGCATCCAGGGTGAGCGTCCAAACGTCGCCTTCGTTTGTGGCCGCGCTTTGCAAGAGACAAACAACCGTCGGATCGGCCTTAGGCCGGCGATATTCGATTGCTCCGAGGAACGCCGGCACATTTGGAAAATCGGCGCGTTCGGTCAGAAAGCAGTTTATTTCCACATCGGGATTCACGCCGTCCTCCAGTTTGCGATATAGCTTAAGGAAGAATTTGTTATCGAAGAGCATCGAAGAGTTGCTCTGTTCACCGCCCAAAACGTGTGATTTGTCTGAGACGACGAGATCACCCGGTCGGAGCGTCTTACGAGCGACGCCCACCAGATCGCCTCCCCGTCCCTTGATAATCTGGCCTTGCGCGATCGTCTCGAACAATTGAGAGCGAAACTTCCCGTCCCAGATCGCGTCCATCAGGACGGTTTCCTCAGTGCTCGCAAAACGCGCGATGATCGCTTGCGGCGTGCTCTGGAAAACAGCGCGCGCAGCGTCACCGGATGCAATCTTTACCGGGAGAGCATATGTTTCCGTCGGTCCATCGAGATAGCTCACTTCGACGAACCAGAGTCGTCCAGCATCGGCGTCCGAGGAGATGGCAGGGTGCTCGATCACCCTAAGATGCCGCAAGGTCCGCGCTTTGGAACCAAACCAGCGGCGGTTCTGGATGTAATTGGGAAGGATTTCCTTCTCCAGCTGTTCGCGCTGGCCATCGTTAAGCAAGCTATGCAATTCTGCATGCGCACGGATCGTCGGCACCAGGCGCTTCTTTGACGTCCGGCGCCCTTCGGTCGGCGCTTGCAGGGCGAACCAGTAGTAGGCATGTGGGCCTAGCGTGATGACATAGCGCGATTTCTTAATCGGACGAAACAGATTGCGGCTGAAGACTTCCATCGGGACACAGCCGTTGAAGCGCGAAAGATCGAGCTCCGCCGACTGTGCGAAGCGCGAGAGGTTCACGACCACCAGAATTGTTTGATTTTCGTGGTGCCGGAGGAAGGCCAGAACTTTCGCATTATCTGGATAGAGAAACTCAAGGGAACCGCGTGAAAACGCCTTAAAGTTTTTTCGCATCGCAATGACACGGCGCATCCACCACAACAATGAGGAGAGATTTTTCTGCTGATTCTCAACGTTGACCGCTTCGTAGTGATATTCCGGGTCGATCGTGATCGGCAGATAGAGCTGCTGCGGATTGGCTCTTGAAAATCCGGCGTTGCGGTCCGGACTCCACTGCATGGGGGTGCGGCAACCGTTGCGATCGCCAAGATAGAAGTTGTCCCCCATGCCTATTTCATCTCCGTAGTAAATGATCGGGGTGCCCGGCATGGAAAACAGGAGCGTGTTAAGCAACTCGATTTTGCGGCGGCTGTTTGCGAGCAGCGGCGCGAGCCGACGGCGGATGCCAAGATTGATGCGTGCGTGAGGGTCGCTGGCGTAAACCCGATACATGTAATCGCGCTCCTCGTCCGTCACCATCTCGAGCGTCAGTTCATCATGATTCCGCAGGAACATTGCCCACTGGCAAGTGCCGGGAATCGGCGGAGTTTGCTCGAGGATATCAATGATCGGAAAGCGATCCTCCATCTGTAGCGCCATGAACATGCGCGGCATGAGCGGAAAATGAAAGTTCATGTGCGATTCGTCACCTTTGCCAAAATAAGCGGCGGCGTCCTCCGGCCATTGGTTGGCCTCTGCAAGCAGCAATCGGTTCGGAAATTTTGCCTCCGCATGAGCGCGCAGCTTGCGAAGATAGTCATGGGTCTCCGGCAGATTTTCGCAGATAGTGCCATCGCGTTCGTAAAGGTACGGGACCGCGTCGAGGCGGAGGCCGTCAACGCCAAGGCCGAGCCAAAAATCGCAAACCTTCTCGACTGCTTTGTGCACGGCCGGGTTATCGAAATTCAAATCCGGCTGATGCGAATAAAAGCGATGCCAATAGTAAGCTTTTGCAACCGGATCCCACGCCCAATTTGAGGTCTCGAAATCCTTAAAGATGATCCGTGCATCCTGGTATTTCTCCGGTGTGTCGCTCCAGACATAGAAGTCACGTTCCGGTGAACCAGAAGGAGCGCGGCGCGACTTTTGGAACCACGGATTTTGATCGGATGTGTGATTGATCACCAGTTCGGTGATGACCCGCAAATTGCGCTCATGCGCCGCATCAAGAAACGCGCGGAAATCATCGAGCGTGCCGAAGTTGGGATTGACGTCGAAATAATCGGCGATGTCGTAGCCGTCGTCACGGAGCGGCGATGGATAGAATGGCAGGAGCCAGATGGCTGTAATGCCAAGTTCCCGGAAATAATCCAGCTTTTCGATTAGGCCCCGGAAATCGCCCATTCCGTCGCCGTCGCTGTCGCAGAAGGTCTTGACGTGCAGTTCGTAAATGACCGCGTCCTTGTACCACAGCGGGTCGACAATGGTTTCCCGATCATTTGCTGCCATGTGGCTAACCTTTGCCGCACAAGGCGCGCTGTGCAACGCACGGATTCGCGGAAGCCGATCCCGAAAGCTGTCGGGATCAATTCAAATCCAATGTGCTACCTTCGATCGAAGAATGTCTAGCGCTGCGCTACCAGGGTGACCTGGCTGGCTATGCATTGCCAGTTGCCGCCTCGATTCATCCAGGTGTCGGTAAAGCGATAGGTGCGATCAAATGCCTTGCCATCTTTTCCCGTGCCTTTTTCGTTGGCCATCCCGACGACAACTGCACCGCCGGCGCCGTACATGTGCACATCGAGTTTTTCGGCCTTGGTCGAGGTATACGTGTCTTTATCGCTCTTTGCCTCGGCCAGCATTGCACGGCGATTCTGAACTTTGCCCTTGGAATTTACACCAATGAAATCAGCAGCCACCATCGATTCGATGGTTGCGGTGTCATGTTTGGCGATAGCGGCTGACCAGCGGTTTTCGTTATCCTTCAACATGGCGCCCACGTTCATTTTCTTTCCCCGGGCAGATGGCGCGGTCTTTGCAGGACCAGGCGTCGTCGCGGGCTCTTCTTTTTTCTGAGCGTCTGGTTCCTTTGTCGGGCTGGTAGCCGCCTTGGCCTCGGGCGTGGGAGCAGGAGTTTCTTGGATGGTCGTGGATGGTGTCTCTGCCGATGTCGGAGTAGGAGTTTCCTCACCTTGCGCAAGCACGAAGGTGACGAAGCTTAGAGCAGCAATGCCAATAAGTGACATAATTAATTTCATATGATTTTCCTTCCTGAATACCTTTCGAACGCAGAATCGCGCAGAATCTATTCTTCTATCTTGGCGGCCAGTGACTCCGAAAGCTTTCGGGTCAACCCGCGTTATTTGCCGGAGCGTATTAGCGGTGCTGTCGCACAGTCAAGAATTTATCATCGGGTGCGAATGGAATTCACCAATTTGTGTTCTCTGGGCTGCGCTTGGAACCAGTGGACGAAGCCGTCTGCGCAGAGTAAGAGACGAAAGATGAGTCTGTTCCTGATTCAGCCGTGGACCTTGCAATTTGATCCGGAAACCTTTCGGGGTTGACGACCTCCTCTTGAGCGATCCAACCTGATTCCCCTTCATGCATCGCACAGCCAAGAAACCTGCCCGGGCCGCAAAACCGAGAACCGGGAGGCGTATGCGGGCCGCAGCACCAACGACGAAGAAACACGCGCGCGCCGGGAAACCGAAAGCGCGACAGCTCTCTGTTTCACCACCACTTGAACCGGGAGCACCCAGTGATCTGGATTTAATGCAGGCAATCCAAGCCGAGGACCCAGACGCGCTTGCCCAACTTTACGATCGATACAATGGCATTTTGAAAGCGCTTATTCTGCGCGTGGTCCACAACGACGCCGAGGCCGACGATCTCTTGCAGGAAATCTTCATGGAGATTTGGAACCAGGCGAAGAATTTTTCTGCCCAAAAAGGCAAACCTCTCGGCTGGATGGTTACCCTGGCGCGGCGGCGGGCGATTGATGGTTTGCGCAAGAAACAGGCTTATGCCCGCGCGGAGGAGCGGCTGCAAAACGAAACGGAACAGCAACCGGATGCCTGGGTGCATAACGCGACCGAAGAAGCAATCGTATTGAGCGACACGCGGGTTCTTATACGCAAGGTGATCAACGGACTTCCGCCAGCCCAGCAGCAGGCAATCGATCTCGCATTTTTTAACGGCATGAGCCAGCGCGAAATCGCCGCAAAAACGAATACACCATTGGGCACAGTGAAAACACGGCTTGAATTGGGACTAAAAAAAATCTATGACGGCCTCAAGGAGTTGAAAGATGAGCTTTGAGGAGTTCAAGAACCAATCGCGGCTCTATGTCATCGGCGCGCTGGAGCCGGAAGAGCAGGAAGAATTCGAGAGAGCGCGTGCAAAATTCGGTAAGAAAGCCGAAGACTTCATCACGGAATGTTATGGTTTGCATGAAGCGTTTGCCTTGAGCTTGCGACCGGCGAAGTCTTCAGCCGCAATCAAGGAGCGGCTCATGGCGATGGTGCGGGCACGGAAGGAAACCTAACCGCCCGATCCCGGCCCTTGTTCCCAACCGCCCAATTCGCGCAGGATAAATTCCTGCAGAAAGCCATAGAAGTTTACCTGAAATAAGCTCAAGTCTCGGCGCGATCCGATCGGTGAACGAAACTGATCGCTCAACTCGCCATCGGTGAAGTGATATTTTGCGGCAATGACCAGCCGCGCCTGATTAAGTGCACTCAACCAGGCGTCCGCATGTTTCGAGGGAATGCGCAACGTCCGATTGGCGAATTTGTTTTCGTTACCATTTAGCTGTTCCAGGTCCGCTGCCACTGTTTGCGTTGCTGTCTGAAAGAGCCGCCGCAACTCAGGTTCGACATAAAGTTTCCATTCCGCGCAAATCTCCGTTTCCTTCCCGTTCGTTGGCGGGCTAAAGATGCGTTCTTCGGCGGCTGGCACACCCTCTGGATTTGCGCTTGCTGGGATTTGCCGGAGAAGTTCGGCGAGAAATGGATCCAGCTCGGAGATCTCGATCTCGTCGTTGCGTCGGCAAATTTCCATATCAACCAGCCTTTTCGAGCGTGGCGAGCAGGAGATAGCCGTGCAACTGCTGCACATAAAGTTCGCCGCGCTCGCGCATGCCGCTCCACAAGATCGAGCGCCCTTTATGATGCACCTCGAGCATGTGTCTTTCCGCTTTTTCACGCGGATAGCCGAAGACGCGCTGGAAAACCATCGTCACATAGCTCATCAGATTCACGGGATCGTTGTGCACGACGACTTGCCATGGAAGGTCAAGTTCTTCTTCGGCACGAGCCTCTTTCTCGATGGTGGGCTTATCAATTGTCGAAGGTCCCGCATTTTTCCAAACATGGAACGTGGTGATCGCTGCGCGTTTATTCATCGCCACCTCCTCGCCAAAGTGGCTCCGCACTCATATTCAAAAAGGCTAACATACGTCACCTTCAGTTCAAACGTGTGGATGCGATTGAGATCGAGCGTCTCTACCTCTTTGCATTCGCGGCTGTGAGAATTCGCTTTTGCATCCTCTCCATCTCACGGGCGTCAACGCGGTTGCGATCGTCGAAACCGTGCAAATGCAAAAGGCCATGGACGATGTACAATCGAAGTTCGCGTGCGAGCGAATTTCCGAAGACACGAGCGTGACGTCGCGCTGTTTCAACGCTGATAAAGATTTCGCCATGTTGAAACGTCAGCACGTCCGTAGGTCCCGTTTGATTGAGGAATTGCCGATGCAACGACGCCATTCGACGATCCGAGACAAGCCAAACGAAAATCTTGCTCAGCCTGGTTAGGTCCGTCGGTTCCCGCTTGCGCAGTCGCAGACACGCACGCAGCGCTTTCGCCGCGAACTTTTCGAGATCGCCAACGTTAATAGGAACAGTTCGTTGCAGATTGCGAACGGTGATCTGCGGAAGTGCTGCAGGGTTTGGATCGCTCCTCATCGAATTCGCCAACTGTAGGGGAGGCTGACAGCTTCCCCTACAGAACATTCCGTTGTTCGCGCTCATCGGGAGGTTTCCTTCTCTGGCTGCGCCCGCTTTGCATCAAGAGCTTTAAGGAGCGCATAGACCATCTCAAGTTTCGGCGTGTTTGCGCCGGCAGCAGCAGCGCGGCGCAGCGGCTCGCCCCAAATCGCTTCCACCTCGAGTGGCTTGCCCGCCCTCCAGTCAAGCAATGTGGCAGGTTTGTACGCGCTCATGTTTCCTGTGCGTTTGATTTGCTCAAGAGCCGCGGCGCTCTCCAGCGCATGACCGCATTTGTTTGCCGCATCAATCACCTCATTCATCAGGCCCAGGGTCACGCGATGTAAAGCTTCATCGGCAAGAATGGCGGCCGTATCGAGTCCGCCGGCGAGGATTGACAATCCGTTAAAGGGAATATTCCAGACAAGCTTGCGCCAGCGCTCGAGCGCAAGGTCCTCGGCGATGCCGCACTTGATTCCGCAGGCGGAAAACTGCGAAGCGATCGCATGTATGCGTTCACCTGGTTTGCGACCGTACTCGCCGATCACGATATGCCCGTAATCGTAACACTCGATTTCGGTGCGCGAAATGCGACTCAAACAAATGAAGCAAAGACCACCCAGCACGCGTTCCGCTCCAAAATGCGCGGCGAGAAATTCTTCATTGCCCAGGCCGTTCTGCAAGGTGAGGAGCATCGTCCGCTCATGCAGAAGCGGGGGGATAAGATCGACGAGATCGGCATTGGAAATCGCCTTGACGGCGATCAGAATCAAATCGCACGGGCCGATTTCCTTCGTTGAGTTGTAACAGTTTACTTTTGCGACTCGGAAATTCTCACCTCTGCCGCGGACGTATAAACCCTTCTCTCGCACCTGGGTCAAATCGCCGCGCATCAAGAAATGCACGTCACTCCCGCCGTAGCCGAGTCTTGCTCCATAGTAGCCACCGATTGCTCCCGAACCGACTACCGCGATGCGCAAGCCCATTTAACGAGTTAACGATTTTTGTCATTCCGAGCGGAGCAAAGCGCGGTCGAGGAATCTCTCAACATCAACAGTAAGAGGTGTCTCGACTCCGCTCGACATGACAGGAACGAAATCACTAAACCATTAACCGTTTTCACGCCGGCGGTCTCTGTTCTGCCTGAAAATTCCGCGTGATCAAGCGCGCGCCTTTGTTGAACGTAAAATATGCCCACGCCCATTGGAAAAGCACTGCGAGGCGGTTGCGAAAGCCGACCAGAAAAATAATGTGCACAAAAAGCCAGACGAGCCACGCCGGAAGCCCGCTCAAATGCACGATATTTAAATCCGCGACGGCTTTGTTCCGTCCAATCGTTGCCATGCTTCCTTTGTCCCAATAGCGGAAACGCTGTGGTTTGCGTCCCTCGATCATTGCTAAAATGTTGCGCGCCGCGTGACGCCCCTGCTGCATGGCGACTGGTGAAACTCCCGGTAAAGGCTGCCCAGTCTGATGTGAAAAATTTGCGAGGTCGCCAATCACCTGGACCTCGGGGTGTGCGGGAATTGTAAGATCGTCGTTCACGATGACCCGGCCGACTCGATCGACCGGCGCGCCGAGTGTTTTTCCAACGAATGAAGCGTTGTTACCCGCAGCCCAGATTTTAACGCGGCATGGAACAAATTCGTCGCCTACCTGCACTCCGGCCTCAGTGAGGGCAGTCGCGCGCGCGCCTGTGCGCACTTCCACGCCAAGATCGACCAGTTGTTTCAATGCGCTCGCTGATAAATCTTCTGGAAAGGCAGCCAGCAAGCGCCGCTCGCCCTCGATGAGAATCACGCGTGTCTGAGATGGATCGATATGGCGAAAATCTCTGGCCAACGTGTAGCGCGCGATCTCTGCAATTGCGCCTGCCATTTCCACGCCGGTCGGTCCGCCGCCAATGATCACGAAAGTCATCGCCGCCTTCCGCGCTGCTTCGTCGGTGATTTTCTCCGCGTATTCGTATGCCATGAGAAGGCGACGCCGCAGCTCGATCGCGTCCTCGAGACTTTTCAGTCCGGGCGCCAATTTTTCCCATTCGTTATGCCCGAAATAGGAGTGCCGCGCGCCGGTGGCCAGGATCAGGAAGTCATAATCGATTTCCATCTCGATCGTCTTAATTTTTTTGGCATCGACATCAACCGATTCCACCTCGGCAAGGATTACCTCCACATTCTTGTATTTGCTCAACACAGCCCGCACTGGCGCAGCAATGTCGGCCGGTGACAGCGCGGCTGTCGCAACCTGATAGAGCAGCGGCTGAAAGAGATGGTAATTCGTACGGTCGATCACGGTGACGCGTATATCTTCGCAAGCCAGCTTCTTCGCTGCCTCCAGTCCACCAAATCCCGCTCCAACTATCACCACGTGCGGCTTTTCCGTTGGCGTGTTCTCCATGGGCAACAATTGTAGGGCGTTTCTGCGAAACGCCAATCTTCTGGCGCCTAACACAGGCGCCCACAAATCGATCCTTGTCAGCACTGCAATTTCCTCTATCTTTCGCCGCTCATGCCGAAATCGATCGCTCGCAGCAAGACACGCAAAGCAGTGGCAAAACGCTTCAAGATCACCGCACGCGGGAAGGTCCTGAGAGCGCACTCTTCGCGCCGGCATTTGCTTTCATCCAAGAATGCAAAACGCAGACGCCACCTCGGTAAGGCGGCCCGAGTCCACGATACGGATGTTGCCCGTATCAAGGCAAATCTGCCATTTGGCTAGCAGGCGGCTTTGGCGCGCCCCCGCCAAGTTGCAAATTACGGTGTGATCTCTCAGAGAGAGAATACCGCTTAGTACCCGGCAGGCGCGATTGCTTCGCGGCGCATCGTCGTGGTAGTAGTCGTTACGGTCGTCATTTGGCGCATGGCTTCCAGCGAGTTAGGCGCCGGCTCCGGACTATATAGATCGCGGCGATTAACGAGCGTAGTCCACGAGTTCGCCGCGGCGAAAAGAACCAAGAGCAAAACCAGCGCCAGCCATTTCACAGCGTCGATGCAAACAGAAGCATCATGGCTTGTCAATGCCCGGGTCCTTTTTTGAAAAACGCGATTGCATGAAGGCGATGTTGCGGGAAAATTCCCTTTCCGCCAGGGGCTATGGATTGAGGACTTACGAACCCCGCCAGGGCAGGAATGCAGCAACGGTAGTCTGATCCTCCTTGCCGTAGTTCTCTGGCGGGCTTTTTTGGTAGGGCGCGACCGCCGGGCGCGCTGCCGGCAGTTGGAATATGAAACTCCTCAAGGTAAAAACGGCGCGCTTTTCCCAAGTGGTAGAAGAATCTGGGAAACCGGAGGTTTACACGCTTTGGCAAAAACCGGCCGCCGATCGGCATTTACAATCGCAGATTAAGAATAACCGCGTCATGACGATTCAAAAGAGCGACGGCGGGACAGATTTTGGAATGTCTGGTTTCAAAGAAAGGAAAGGCGCAACTTATCTCCTGTTTCCCAAATCGCTGAAACGCTTTGCGAACAAGCGAATCGTCGGAATCGACTGGGCGCTTCTTCGTGAGTAGGGAATGTTCTGGTCCCTTCGCCACCTCGCCCATGCTGTAGTCCTCAGCGGATTTGGTGCGGTACTCCCTCAGGGCCAATGCGCTGAGGACAGCGCACGCTACAGGAGGTCGCTCTAGCCCGGTGGCCAGGCGAGTGCGCGTTTGCCAAGCAGATGCACATGCAAATGCGGCACGCTCTCACCTGCGTCGGGTCCGCTGTTGATTACGACGCGGTAACCACTGGAAAGGTCGAGTTTCTTAGCGAGATCGCGTGCCACGAGAAGTAATTTCCCGAGTAACGCGCGGTCGTTTTCGGTCGCATCCGCCAGACGCGGCACCACCCTTTTGGGGACGATTAGCACATGCACCGGGGCTTGCGGATTCACGTCGTGAAAGGCGACCGCTTCGTTATCTTCCCAGATGATTTCCGCCGGAATGTGGCGCGCGATGATTTTTTCAAAAATAGTCATGGCATTTTTACGTACCTTCGCCACGCGTGCTCCGAAGGGGATTCGCGAGCAGGCGGGGCGGCAGGGACAAGTGAACTTCGGAATGAGCCGGCATTAGCGCAAGGAACAATTAAACAGCGTGACGCTCCCATTCGCCGTTAGTTTTTCGCGCACGAAACAGACGATTTCCTCACGCAGGGCGTCGCAGGCGCGCGTCCATGCTTTCACGCCGCGAAGTTGTTTCACGCAAGATTGCAGCGAGCAGAGTTGCAGGTCGTCCACGCCGGTCTCAATGAGCGTGTTGATCCGCTTTTCCAAGAGATCAAAAAACGCGAGCTCGTAACCCGTGCCCGCTTCGTAAGCAATGTCCAGCAACGAGATGGAAATGGGCGGCGGGGAAGGCGCAAAATGCGGCACGATTTCCTTATAACCGATCACTTTCAGGACGTAGCGCACGGTCTGCGAGAGCTGGCTGAAGGCGACTACGTTTTCGTCATTCCGCAGGTGCAGATAAAACGCAATGCTCTCGGTGACGTGATCGGTTAGCCACCAGCGCGGATAGCCGGCTTCATCAGCCGCCCGCGTGATCGCAGCGTGCAGCCAATCGCGATTGAACTCGAACAGTTGCCCCGAGTCCGTGCGGAGATATGGAAATTCTTCCTTAAACGCGACCATGGTTCTTGTTAATTGCGGCATCGCGCGATCGAGCAGGAACGGTAGCCGACTCGCCCTGCGCTGTCTCAGGCGGAAACAATTCCCGCTGGAGCGCATTCGTCTTTACCCGGTGACCAAGCGTATGGATTGCGTCCACAAATTGATCGACATCCTGAAAGCGCTGGTACACGGAGGCGTAACGCAAATACGCCACTTCATCGATGCCGCGCAATTTGTCGAGCACTTTGGCTCCGATGGCCGAAGAAGGAACCTCGCGTCCGGTCGTTTCGAGTTCGTGGACAATTTCGTCCACCATGTCTTCCAGTGTGAGAAGGCTGGTCGAACGTTTTTCAAAAGCTTTGGCGATGCTGCCGGCCAGTTTGCGCCGATCGAACGGCTCATGTGTCCTGTCACGTTTCACCACGCGCAGATCGGAACGTTCGATCTCCTCATAGGTGGTAAAGCGATATTTGCATTTCAGACATTCGCGGCGACGGCGAATGCTCGAACTATCCCGCGACTGACGGGAATCGATGACTTTGTCATCACGAGACCCGCACTTGGGGCAACGCATAGTGTCAGAGCGCTAATTAGCACACCATAGGTTGTGGCGTCAATGCTTCTTTCGGTTCTTTCTTGCTCTTCTTCATGATCGCGTTTTGAACCTCATATCGTAATCAAAATCCGAGACGAGTGGTAGGGTGCGACCGCCGGGCGCGCCGCGTCGGACAGACGGGCTCCCGCAACTTCGGGATCCCTACCATTTGTGAGATGGCTGCCAGCGCTTCAGCACGCCGCATTGACGTGGCATGTCGCCGACGGTACACGCTTCGGAATGGAGAAGCGCAGCTCAACCAGCGCAACCTACGGTCCCTGGCTTGTCGGTCTTGGCGCCGCGCTTTGGGGCACGGAGAGCGCGTGGCGGATCCCGCTCAACGAATTGTTCGATGCGAAGGTGATCGTTTTCTGGGAACACGTGCTCATCCTGATCATGTTCCTGCCGATTCTAATCTCGCGTTTTGACGAGATCCCTAAAATCCATGCGTGCACTTGGGGATACCTGGTTTTCTCCGGTTTCGCTGGCTCGGCTGTCGGCACAATCTTTTTCACGTTAGCGTTAAAATACGGGAATCCGACCGTGGTAAACGTGATCCTGAATATCCAGCCGGTTATTTCAACAATGGCTGCATTCCTGGTCTTCGCCGACCGGCTGGCCCCTCGCTTTTTCGTTTACGCCAGCATTGCGATTCTTGCGGGAATCTTCGTCTCGGTAGCGCATCCAGCGCTGATCGGCGTCTCATTTGAGCGCGCCGGCCTGAGCCAGGGCACCGGGTTCGCACTCATTTGCGCGCTCTTCTGGGGTCTCTCGACCGTTGCCGGCTCGCCGCAAGTTTGCGCATTGTCGTCGGGCTCACCTGCATGACGCTGATCCTTCTCGCCTACGGCAAACTTCATGGCGCGACGCTCTGGCCGATGGCGGCGCAGACACACGCCGCAAAGGCGATCGTTCTACTGGTTCTTCTCGCTTCGGTCTCAGGCGGAATTCCGCTCTTGATTTATTTTGAAGGGCTTCGTCTCACGCGCGCATCGACGGCTGGCTATTTCGAAATGATTCAGACGCTGGCCGCCGTTTGCATCACCTGGGGCTTCTTTCACGCGAGTCTCTACCCGCACCAGGTCGTTGCGGCGCTCGTTCTCATCGCAGCGGTCGCCATGGTCCACCACGTTCAACTACAGGTCGAAGCACACGACTGATCGCTGGTGGCTTGTGGCGACTGCCCCAATCACAGGGCGGCGCTACGGTCTTCCAACAGAGAACAGAGCAAATCACAAAGCAAAATCGCTCCATTTGCTCTTTGTTAGGGTGGAAATAGACTCGCTGTAGTGGCCGAAGACCGTAAGGCAGAGGGGAGGACACGCCGGCGCGCGTGGCGTCGCGTCGCGACGGCGCTTGTTATATGCGCGGCCCTCGTAGTGCTTTTTCATCGTCCACTTCTGTTAGCCCTCGGGCGACAAATCGCGTTGCATTACGCTGCGAGAGAAAATTTGAAGGCTAATTTTCGCCTTGAGGGCAATGTCTTCACGAACCTAACGGTGCGGAATCTCCACGCCATTCCAACCGGGCCGAGCGATGTCGAATCGATCGATATCGATTTTGCGCGCGCCGATTACGGTTTGTTCGGTCCGTTGCGACATGGGCTCAGTTCAATCAAGAATCTGGAGGTGCGTTCTGCGCGCATTGTCTTGAATCCGGCCAAGGCCCCGCTTAGGCCCCGCCCGCCGAACCCGAAAAAGAAAATTACGTTGCCCGATGTCTTTCCGGAACGAGTGCATTTAGTCGATGCAACTGTCATCGTACGAAATCGTCCGCATGATTTCGTGATGGAACATGTCGATCTTGATTTGGATCCGCGGAATCCCGGGCAATTAAGGATCGACAAGTTGCAACTCGTCGGTGGCCAGATGTGGTTGAAAGTTGCCGCGCAGACAACCTACGCGAACAGAATCCTGATCTTGCGCGAAGTGGCTCTCTCGAATGACGAGCGTATTCGCGAGCTGCGCGTTGATGCATCGCGTATCGCCGAAAGAAAGCTCGCTATTAATTTAAATTATTCCGTCGGAGCTGGAACGCTTTCCGGTTCTTTCGCGCTCAATGAAGCGCAATCATCGCTCAATACCGATCTCCATCTGCACGCCGAGAACGTTCCTCTCGGTGTCATCAATAAATATGCGGCGCTTCCGGAAGACTTCATTCGCGGGCAAATAGAAAAGTTGGATGTCGATCTTGGTGGTTTGATCAGTTCTCCGCGCACTTGGCAGGGGAAACTGATTGCGCAAATCAGCAATTTCCAGCAGCGAGGAACCGCGTTCGACCGCGGTATCTTTCAGATTTCCGCGGCAAATGGCACGGCGGTTCTGCAAACGGGCGACATTCTTCAGGGCGAGAACGAGTCTCATCTTCGCGGGACTATCGAATTTCCCGCCACATTCAAAGACTTTGGCCGCACTCCGACGCATCTGGAAGTGGCTGGCACGGCAGCAGACCTCCAGCACCTGACCGCGGGAACGCCTCTCCGATTGACCGGCTCGGCTCAATTCACCGGAAAGATCGACATCGTCAACGCAAAGGTCGAAGCGAATTTTGGTGTGACTGCAAGTTCCGTCGGGTTTCCCGAAGGAACCATAGAAAAGATGAGTGCCACGCTTCGCGTGTCCAAGGTTGTGCCGCCCGCCGGCAGTAAAAAGCCGTGGTTTGCAGATCTTCGCACTGCAATGGAAATCGGTTTAACCAACATACATTACCGGGAGTACGTAATTGACTCACTAAGCGGATCGCTCAGCGGGCTGGATGATCTGCTGGGACTGGATCGGTTAAGTCTGCGTCGAAATCAAAACGAACTAAGTGTTCGCGGCCGATACCGGCTTCCAGCAGATCCCGGCAAAGCTTCGTCACATCCAGCGGAGCTGGAGGTTAACCTGAACGGGCCTGAAGTCGGCGATTTTTGGGCGGTAGATTCGCCGAACAGAATAAGCGGGCCATTGCAAATGACAGCTCAGATCGAATGGAAACAAGAGGTCGCCAACGGAAACGTCTCGATCTCCGGGTCGAACCTCAGGATACGGGACCTGGTTTTTCGGCAACTCAGCACGCAATGTTCGGTTTCCAACAATGTGATCTACCTACAGGATTGCAGCGCAATTCTGAACGACAGCGATTTCATTAACGCAACCGGGAGTCTGAACTTGCGAGAGCCCTATCATTACAACGGGAAAATTTCCGCGCGCGTGGCGGATTTATCAACGCTTCAGCCTCTGCTTCGCGCTTCCGGCAACGAAAATGAACTTGCGGGGTCTTTTGCGTTGGATTGGGAGGGAAACGGCAACGCGCAAACAATCAAAAATTCGGGGAAGCTGAATCTCGTTCTGGAGAAGGGCCGTTACGGCAATTTGCAATCGGTTCAGGCAAAGATCGATGCGTCGTACTCGCCCGAGGGTCTCGATGTCCCCATTATCTTTTTCGCGACCAACAACATGGATTTTCAGGCAATCGCCCAGGCAAAGGGCGAGACACTTGAGATCAGCAAGATTCAGCTCGACCAGGGCCAGGCGAAATTCGCAACCGGTTATGTCTCGATCCCCTTCGTGTGGGGAAATCTCGGCACGAGTGCGCCGGTCGTTCCATCCGGTGGAAAAGTCGTCGCCACGTTTCAATCCGAGAATCTGGACATACGTAAAGTTTTCGAGGACATCGGCGTCAAACCAATGGCGTCAGGAACTTTGAATGCAAAGCTCGAGGCCAAAGGAACGGTCGCAGACTTAAACGCGCGGCTCGAATTGCAAATGCGCGATTTACGAAGCGAGGGATGGCCACATCTCGAGCCGGCAACGTTCGATGTCACCGCGGAAGTCGTCCACGATCGGCTCGCGATCGCAGGGAAGCTTCAACAAACTCGCATTCAGCCGTTGGAGCTAAATGCGAACATGCCGTTTGATATTCCGAAAATTGCTCACGCCGGAAAATTGCCAGACGAAACACCGATCACGGCAAAAGCTCGCCTGCCGCGAAGCCCAGTGAATTTTGTCCGCCAATTTCTTCCGGCGCTCGAGGCCCTGGATGGGGATGTCGGCTTGGACGTCGATGTAAGCGGAACAATCGACAATCCGGTCTTGAGCGGAGCGGGGGACATGCGAATCAACGTTGCCCGATTCACAAACGCGACTCTTCCTGCGCTTCACAACTTAAATGCTCGGTTAAACTTCGCTGGCAATACCGTCACGCTCGAAGGCTTCGAGGGAAACCTCGCTGGCGGCCCTTTCAGGATGAGCGGACGAATCACGTTCCCAAGGTTGACCGAACCGACTCTCGATTTGCAATTGAAGGCCGAGAGCGTGCTCATTGCCCGGAACGATACGCTCACCGCGCGCGCGGATGCGGACTTGAAGGTGACGGGCCCATTCCTCACGGCCACAGTCACCGGCAACGTCGCGCTGACGAACAGTCATTTCCTGAAGAATATCGATCTTATTCCGATCGGCCTGCCGGGCCGACCCGCGCCGGAGCCGCCGTCGTCGCGTCCAGAATTTTCCCTGCCAGACCCGCCAATCCGGAATTGGAAATTCGATGTCGCAATTAAAACAAAAGATCCCGTCCTCATTCGCGGGAACCTGGCCACCGGCGGTGCGATTGTCGATCTCAAGTCGACCGGCACAGGTCTGCATCCGGAGTTGCAAGGTTTGGTGCGAATGCAGAATGTCGAAGCGACATTGCCATTCAGCCGGCTCGAAGTTTCCTATGGCTTTCTCTATTTTGATCCAAGCGACTCCTTCAATCCGCGGATCGATCTTCAGGGCACATCGGTCATCCGCGATTACACAGTGCGGGTTTATGTCTATGGAACTTTGCTCGCGCCCGAGGCCATTTTTACGAGCGAGCCGCCCCTGCCACAGGAGGAGATCATTTCCTTGATCGCCACTGGCGTCACCAGGGCGGAATTGTCAGGAAACAATAACGTTCTCGCCGGTCGGGCTGCAATGTTATTGGTGCAGCAACTCTACCGGAAAATTTTCAAAAAAGGCGAACCGACTCAGAGCAACGCATTTTTTAATCGCCTCGATCTGGACGTAGGAACTGTCGATCCTCGAACCGGTCAACAGCAAGTTAGCGCACGCTTCAAGATCAACGATCAATTTGTCCTCGTTGGCGACGTCGGAGTTGGGGGCGAGTATCGCGGGATACTAAAGTATCTGATTCGGTTCCGCTAAGATGCAGCGCAGGGTCCTCTTCTGTCTCGCAAACGTGGCCCTGGCATTGAAAGTCGCGGCGCAGAGCGCGGTGGATGTTACACGGCCTGAAGAAAGGCAAAAAGCGCGGCAGGCTGTCGTAAAGCAACAGGAGAAACGTGCGCAACGGACGAGCATCATCGAATTTCGCGGCCAGCGGGCTTTCGGCGAAAAGGAATTACGCTCGGCTTTAAAAGAGGAGATCACGACGATCGACGATTTTGGGTTGAGTCCGGCCCGGGCGGACGATCTCGCGTTCTTCCTCGAAGTTTTTTACCGAAAGCATGGTTATGCGAACGTGAACGTGCATTACGCCATCGAATCGCAGGATCGCCTTCGTCTCGATATCAGCGAAGGCCCGCGCTTCACGCTTGGGACTGTGATCTTTGATGGAAATGCGGGGGAGCCAAGCGACAAGCTCTTCGAGTATGTAGTCGGACCGACGCGCGAGCGATATTCTAAGCTTGAGAAGAAGTTGCCCTTCGTTGCTGCTGACATGCAGGAAGGAGCGGGGTTGGTGCAGCGTTTATATATCGCGGAAGGATTTTTGAATGCTGTGGTCGATCCGCCCCGTTATACTTTCCACGAGCAAACCAGCCAGGTTGACGTCGTCATTCCGATTCACGAGGGGCAGCAATATTTCTTCGGGAGCGTCTCGTTTAGCGGGCAAACCATTTATGATGCAGAGACACTGCGCGGACAGATGTTCGATCTCCTGCGACAACCTTACACCGACGCGCGAGTGGCCGATATTCCGCGGCGTCTCGAGGCATATTTCAAGGCGCGCGGTTATTATGACGTCAAAGTCGCGGCCAGCAGCGCGCCAGAGGAAGCAGTGAATGGTCGAGTACCGGTGCAAGTCGCGATCACAGCAGGTGCTGTTTACCGCTTTGACGGCATTACAGTAACCGGGCTCGATCGACTGCATCCCAGTTATGTCGTCAAACGGTTCAGTAAACTTCGGGGCGACATTTATAGCCCGGATGTCCTCGATGAGCGGTTTCGGACCTTGATGCGGACAGGCCTCTTTAATCTTGTCCAAATTAGACCTGTTCCGGTTGATGGACATCTCTTGCGGCTCGACATCTCGGCAGAGGAAGCGAAGAGTAAGGAACTCGGTTTTTTGATCGGATACGGCACGTATGAGGGCGGCATCGCCGGGGTGCAATATCGAGATCGCGATCTTTTCGGTTACGGCAGGCCGCTCACAACTTCGATTGAGGTGTCAGGACGAGGATACAGAGGGGAGATTTTGTACGAAGATCCGTTTTTCTTTGATACGGATTTTTCCTTTAAAGCTCGTCTCGCCGCATTCACTTTCAGATTCGATGGCTACACAAAATTTGAATTGGGCGGACGACTCGAGCTAACGCGAAAGATCACTAAGTACGACGAGGCCGGCGTGACCTTCGCTGTTCGCCACGTCAAAATAATCGATGCCGACATCAAGCCAGTCTTCCTCGGCGACCAGGATTACTTTGTAAATACGCTCGGCTTCACAAATACCATCGACATGCGTGAGAGCCCCTACGTGACGCCGCGGGGGTTCCTGATCAATAACACATTGGATTTGGCCTCGAGCGCGTTCGGAAGCGACATCGAATTTATCCGCGGCACGATCCGCCTGGGCTACTACCTTCCTTTTGGACCGAAACCTCTTACGCCCGGTGTGGTGGAAGATAAACCGGGCACTCCGTTGCGACGCTGGTTCCAGCAGTCTTCGATCGCATTCGGCGCGCGCGCCGGCATTATTCATTCGCTTACCGTGAGTGGTCCCGCGGAAGCGACCGCAATTCCCATCGATGAGCGTTTTTTCATTGGGGGAAGCGACACTGTGCGAAGCTTTGGTTATCGCGATCTCGGTCCACACGACCCAAAAGGTCATCCAATTGGAGGTGAATTTTTCACCGTGTTTAATGTCGAGTACACCTTTCCAATTTTCGGCGAATTGCAGGGCGCGCTGTTCACGGACGCGGGCAATCTGCTCCCGACATCGGAAGAACCAGGCCTCGACGACATGCGCTATGCTGTAGGCGTAGGGCTGCGTTATAAATTGCCGGTCGGCCCGATTCGTCTCGATTACGGCGTCAATCCCGACCCGCGCGCCGATGAAGACTTCGGCGCATTCCATTTCAGTTTCGGCTTTGCTTTTTAATTTGTGGCTGCTCAAAGCAAGTTCAGGTCCGCTGGTATGAAAGATCGACAAGAAAGTCTGCACGGCGATGTCGGCGATCTTGGCGACGTTCCGCCTGCGATTTTTCGCGAACAACTTCATCGCCTCGCCGATTGGATCGCCGACTATCGCGAGCAAATTGCCGAGCGCCGCATTGCTCCAAATGATAAGCCAGGGGCAATCCTGGCGCGGCTGAATCGAGCGGCACCGGAAAATGCCGCAGGGCTCGATGAAATCTTCGCTGATATTGACCGCGTGATTGTGCCCGGCGTTGCGCATTGGGCGCATCCGCAGTTCATGAGTTATTTCGGGTGTACCACGACAAGCCCCGGCATTCTCGCCGAAATGATGACCGGTGCGCTCAACGTCAATGCGATGACGTGGCGGACTTCACCCGCGGCAAGCGAGCTTGAAACGCTGGTCCTCGATTGGCTTCGGCAATGGCTTGGGTTGTCCGAGCAATTTGGGGGCGTTGTTTACGATACGGCTTCGATTTCGACGATGCACGCTCTCGCCACCGCGCGTGAGCAAGCGGCGCCGAGTACGCGGAAACAGGGCTTGAGCGGGCGTGGCCTGCCGGGTTTCCGCATTTATACTTCAAGCCAAGCGCATAGCTCTGTGGAAAAAGGCGCGATTGCAATCGGCATTGGCGAGGACAACGTCCGGCGAATTGGGTGCAATGCCGACTTTCGAATGGACGTGTTGGCATTGCGGAAGATGGTCGCGTCCGATCTCCGCAATGGTTTCAAACCTCTCGCTGTCGTCGCAACAGTCGGCACAACATCAACAGCAAGCGTGGATCCAGTCCCGCAGATCGCGCAAGTTTGCCGCGAACATGAGATGTGGCTGCACATCGATGGCGCTTACGGTGCCGGGCTTGCACTCCTTCCGGAGTGCAAATGGGTGGCAGCCGGTTGGAACGAAGCGGATTCCATCGTGATCAATCCGCACAAAATGCTTTTTATTCCATTCGATTTCAGCGCTCTCTATGTTCGCGATATCGCTCGTTTGCGTCGCCTCTTTACTCTCGCACCGGAACATTTGCACCTCCGCGATCCGGTCGGCGCTGAGATCAACTATATGGATTATGGAGTGCAGCTCGGTCGCCGCTTCCGCGCGCTCAAGGCCTGGGTCGTTTGGCGCGCATTTGGCCGCGAAGGGCTCGCGGCGCGCATTCGGGAACATTTGAGGCTTGCCAAACTCCTGGCGGATTGGATTGAGAATGACGAACGTTTCGAATTGTCTGCACCTGTTGTCATGGGCGTTGTTTGTTTCCGGTTCAAAGCAGGCGCTGACGATCAGAAGATCGATATGGTTAACAGCAGCGTTGTCGAGCGCATCAATGCTTCCGGGCGCGCTTATCTGACGCAGACAAGATTGCGCGGCCGAACCGTCATGCGCATCGGCTTGGGAAACGTTCTCACGACTGAGCAGCACCTGCGCAACATCTGGAAGCTTATTCAGGCAACAGCAACCGAAGTCGCCGCATAATTTTTTTGTTAGATGCCCGTATCCTTCCTGTCATGCGGCCGGTTGTCCTCGAGAAACTATTTGGCGTGCTCTGAATGCTCCCTAAATTCTGCGGGCTAAAAGGAAATTCGGCTTATGATGAAGTTACTTCGCAAGCATCGTCACTGGTTGATGATTGTGATCGCCATTCTCGCGATCCCTTTCATCTTCTATTTCGTGCAACGGCCGGATTACGGCGCGATGCGCTCCGATCAATTCGTTCGCATTTACGATCGCAATGTTTCGATGTTGGAAGCCCAGCAAATGGTGCGCTTGTTCAACCTGGCGCAGGCCCTTGGCATGTCGGATTTCATGCAAGCCCTGACCCCGGGCGTGCAGGATCCGAACCAGGTTTATACCCAGTTCGTATTAAACTTATTGGTTCTGCGTCATGAAGCTACGCGGCTTGGCATTCGACCGGGTGCATCGGAGGTCGCTGACGTTGTGCGTGCGCTACCGGTATTCCAAAGCGAATCGGGCTTCGACCTGCATAAGTTTAGCGATTTCGTGCAAAATGCGCTCGCGCCCAATGGTCTTGCCGAGGAGCACATCGAGCAACTGGTTCGTGACGAGCTCTGCCTGAACCAAATTAAGCAGCTGCTCGGGACAGGCGTCTCCATCCCGGAAGCAGAGATCAACTCAGATTACCAACGGGCCTACGACAAATTATATGTGAGCCTTGTTCGGTTGCGCCCGGACGATTTTGCCAGGGAAATCACAATCACTGATGAGGACGTGCAGAAGTATTACGAAACACACCAGGCTGAGCTCAAAAGCGAGGAAAAACGCAAGGTCGATTTTGTCAGCCTGACGCTCACTGACGATCAGAAGAAGCTGACTGGAAAAGAGCGCATCGAGGTTCTGCAGGAGCTTTCCGACCGCGCAACCGATTTCACCCAGGCGCTCCTGGAAAAAGACGCGGATTTCAAGCAAGTGGCTGAGAAATTTCATGTGCCGGTGCGGACGACCGGCGAGTTTACGGCAACGAATCCAGATCCGCAGTTGAATGCCGACCCACAACTCAGCGCCGCTGCTTTTAAACTATCGTTGAAAGAACCGCACAGCGATCCAATCCAGGTGGCGGATGGATTTTATATCCTGCATCTCGCCGGGATCGTGGAGGCGCGTCCTCTCAGTATTGAAGAGGCGAAACCGAAGATCGTGGAGGCGATCAAGGGCTCTCGGGCTCGTGAGCTGATGTCAACGAAAGGCGCGGAGATTGCTCGGCAGCTACGCCAGGCGACTCAATCCGGCCAGGCGCTCGAAGCAACAGCCCAACAAGCGGGAGTAAAAGTGGAGAAGCTTCCGCCTTTCTCGGTGCTGGAGGAAGGAACGGAAGGCCGGGACAAGAAGCCGAAGGAGGAGTCGCCTGAGATGCTCACAATTAAGAATGCCGTGGCGTATCTGAACCCGGGTGAGATTACTGACTTTTTGCCGGCGGGGGACAGTGGACTCATCGCTGTGTTGGGAAAACGCGAGCCCTCCGCGGACGCAACAAATAGCGAGAAGAAAGCGGCATTTGAAAAACGGCTCATGAACAACAAGCGGCAAATTGTTTTTTATGAATGGCTGCGGGAGCGGCAGCAAGCGGCCGGCGTGCAATTTGCCAAAGGCTAAGCACGGATGAGTTTAACCACGAATTGACACGAATGGACACGAATTACGGAAGCCCGGTAACCGTGGACCTTCTTATAAATGATTTCTCCCATCTCTATTCGCGTGAATTTGTGTGATTCGCGGGCATAAAATTTTAGCTCAGCCGGGCGAATAACCCGCCACGGCGCATAGGTGCGAACAGACGGCGAATAGATCAGAAAGAGATGTCGCAAACCGGATTGTTATTGGTGTTAATTCGTGTTCATTCGTGGTTTGCTCTTGTGGCACAGATGACGCCCGAAGAAATCTTTGATGACGCCAATGGCGATCTCGCCATCGGCAATTTGGAAAGCGCGGTGGAGAAATACCGGCGCTGTGTTCAGATCGCTCCGGACTTTTTCGATGGCTGGCATGCCCTTGGCATGTCCCTGATGAAGCTCGGTCGCTTCAATGAAGCAATCGAAGCAGGGAAAAAAGCGGTTGAGCTTCGACCCAATGATCAAATCGGCTGGACCAGTCTCTCGCTCTTTTAC
>QHOW01000311.1 GCA_003219435.1 Verrucomicrobiota bacterium
GAATCGCTTGATTTGCAGGAATTGCTCGCCCAGATCGCCAACGCCGGTTGCCGGGCGGCGACGATGGAAGTTTCGTCCCACGCGCTCGCGCAGGACCGCACGCGCGGCCTCGAATGGGATGTCGCCGTTTTTACCAACCTCACGCAGGACCACCTCGATTTTCATGGGACGATGGAGAGCTACTTCGATTCGAAGGCGAAACTTTTCGCACAACTCGGGAGCCAGGAAAAAAAGCTGAAGCCCGTAGCAATTGTGAATATTGATGACCGCTATGGCGAACAAATGCTTAACAAAATCGACAAACGCGTCGGGGTAGTCACTTACGGGATGAGCGCGCGCGCGGATTTTCGCGCTTCGAATTATCGCGTGGAGTTTAGTGGCACCTCCTATCAGCTCGACGCCCGCGGCAAGAGTTATCTGGTCCGTGTTCCGCTGATCGGCCGGTTTAATGTGGCAAACTCAATCGCGGCAATGGCAGCAGCCAACGCTTTGGGAATTAGTCTGCGTAACGCGGTCCTCAGTCTAAGTAAGTGTCCGCAAGTGCCAGGACGCCTGGAAATGGTTCCGGCGAAGCGACAATTTCAAGTCTTCGTCGATTACGCGCACACACCCGATGCGCTGCAGAATGTTCTCAAGACTCTGCGCGAACTGGAACCGGGTCGCTTGATTGTCGTTTTTGGCTGCGGCGGCAATCGCGACCGGCAAAAGCGTCCGTTGATGGGCGAGATCGTGGACCGAAGTGCCGATTATGCGATCATCACGTCCGATAATCCGCGCAAAGAAGATCCGAGCGCGATCATTGACGAGATCGAAAAAGGCTTTCGCTCAAGTCGCTATGAAAAAGTGATCTATCGGATAGAAGCAATTGGCCGCGCCATCAGCCTTGCACAACCGCGCGACATTGTGTTGATCGCGGGCAAGGGACACGAAAATTATCAGGAGTTTGCCGATCACACCATTCCGTTCGACGACATTCAAGTCGCGCGGCGCGCAATCGAGGACCACCCAATGCAGTTCTGACCATGAGATTTTTGTTTCCGAATTTTCTGGCTTGCGATGCCCGCACGCTTCCGGGGAACGCACGCGCCTCGCGTGCAGTTACCGGCGCCCTCGCCGGCAACTCTCGGTATGCGAATCGCTCACGGGCGTTCACAGTATCCTTGAACATTTCCACGCCTGGCGCTGCGCGGCGAGGGCGCCGCGCAGAGCAGGCGAGGCGCGTGCGATCCCCAATCCGATGAATTCGCTGACGCTTTCTCAAATCGCCGAGTTTACCAGAGCTTCCTTTTCCTCTGGAGACGGAACTGTTCTGATCAGGAAGATCAGCACTGATTCGCGCACGCTCAAACGCGGCGAATTATTCGTTGCCCTGCCGGGTGAAAATTTCGATGGGCATGATTTCGTTCAAGCCGCCGCAAAAGCGGGGGCGGCCGGGGCGATCGTGGAGTCCAATTGGAAGGGGACACTTCCGGAAACCTTTGCTCTTATTCGAACAGAAGATGCTTTGCAGGCCTACCAGGAGCTGGCCGCCAACTATAGGAGGTCGCTCTCGCTCAAAGTCGTCGCGATCACTGGAAGCAATGGCAAGACGAGCACGAAAGATTTTGCCGCAGCGGTCCTTGCCCGCCGTTTTCAAGTCACAAAAACGGAAGGGAACTTTAACAATCACGTTGGTCTGCCCCGAACAATCCTGGAGGCGACTTCGCGCGATGAAGTCGCTGTCTGGGAAATCGGGATGAATCATCCTGGCGAGGTAGCGGTGTTGGCGCGGCTTGCCATGCCTGACGTTGCCATCATTACAAACATCGGCGTCGCGCACATCGAGTTTATGAAATCGCGCGAGGCGATTGCTGCGGAGAAAGGCGCATTGGCCGAAGCTGTCGGCGCTCAGGGAACGGTCATTCTAAATGCGGATGATCCATTTACGGAGAGAATGGCGAAGCGCACGCGGGGCAAAGTGCTCCTGGCTGGCACAACTGCAGGGACGATCCGCGCCAGCGAAATCACTCAGAGCGAGAGCGGGACAGATTTTACAATCCTGGAGGGAGCGCACCGTTGCCGGGCCCAATTGCCGGTACCTGGTTTGCACATGGTGCAAAATGCGCTGCTCGCAGTTGCCGCCGGTCGAGTCTTTGGTCTTTCCCTCGAGGATTGCGCTGCCGGCCTCGTTGCTGCGCCACTTACCAAGGCGCGTTTGCAAATCAAAGAGATTCAGGGCGTGCGTTTTCTCGACGATAGCTACAACGCAAATCCCGATTCCATGAAAGCGGCCTTGCGCACGCTGGTGGAACTGGATGCCGATGGAAAGCGTGTCGCTGTCTTGGGGGAAATGAGGGAACTTGGTTCCGAATCGGAGCAAGGCCATCGTGAAATCGGCGAAACTGCGGCCGCGTTAAAAGTCGATCATTTGATTACAA
>QHOW01000099.1:0-2710 GCA_003219435.1 Verrucomicrobiota bacterium
AGCCTCCATGACATCGTTGCCAACACCGTCACCTGGCATCCACGCGATTTTGTATTTAGCCATAGGAAGGCGATTTTATCGACGAGTCACCAACCCGCAAGCGGATGAATTCTGGGGAGCACAGGCCGCTGGCCTGTTGCATTCGGCGGCTCGCCGAATGACCTGCGCTGAGCTATGTGGTCGCAAATTGCGACCAGTTCATCGACCGCGACCAATATCCCGTTGTGATGCAAGTTTAGTCATGAAAAGTCCGCGACGGCTGGCAGCCGTCGCCAACAGGCCGGCGGCCTGTGCTCCCCGGAATTAGAGCGAAGCCGACGCACGAAAAAGCTCGAAACTACGCCGCTCCCGCCTTTGCGCGAAGGCGGCGGGCGACGAGATTTTCAGCGCCGCCGGCAACGATTAATTCCTGGGCCGCAGGACTGAGCGGCGGAAAGGCGAATGATTTTCCGTCCATGGTCAGGACGGATTTAGCGTAATCGATCGTGATCTCCGACGCTACCGTCGTGGGCGTGCGATCCTTCAGCGTGGCGCGCAGGTGTGTTACTAATTCGGGGCATTCAAACACGACAAAGCCGTTGTTGAATGCATTGCGTTTGTAAGTTTCGGAAAAGCTAGCGGCGATGACGCAAGGAATTCCCTTGAACTTCAGCGCCGTCGCTGCCTGCTCCCGACTCGATCCGCTTCCAAAATTCAGTCCGCCCACGACGATGTCGCCCTTTTGATAAAGCGTGTTGAAGTTGGGATCGTAATTTTCAAATGTTACCGCCGCCATTTCCTCTGGCGTCATATCGTCGCGGTAAGTGTGTTTGCTCCCGTAAATCCCGTCCGTGTTCAAATTGTCTTTATCAATGAAGAGAACGCGACCGCGCACGCTGGGTGGAAAGCCGGCCATGATCTCAACCGAAGCCGGCGGTTTTGATTTCCTTTGGGTGCGTCGGACTGCAGTGCCTGCGGCGCGCTCTGCGAAATTTTTTGGCGCGCAAATAAATCCAGCCAACGCGCTGGCTGCCACGACAGCAGGCGAACCCAAATACACGTACGCATCGCGATCACCCATGCGGCCCTTAAAATTACGATTGGTAGCGCTGATCGCGATCTCGCCTTTTTGCACCAAACCGCGACCCAGGCCGATGCAAGCACCGCACCCGGGCGGCAGCGGAATCGCGCCCGCGCCTATCAGAGTTTGCCAATCACCAGTGGACTTAGACCGGGCTTGGACTTCGGCGCTTGCGGGGGCCAAGTAAAATTCGACGCCGGCGGCAACGTGTCCGCCCTTGGCGCGCACGACTTCGGCGGCGTCATGCAAATCCTCGAAACGCGCGTTCACGCATGATAACAAATACGCCTTTTGAATGGCCACATGCTTCCGCTCCATTTCCGGCAATGACACCATCGTCTTCACTTCATTGGGACCGGACACATGCGGAACCACGGTCGCCAGATCAAGTTCCAGTTCGATGGCGTACTCAGCGTCGGCGTCGGCGCTGATCTCGCGGCGATTCTTCCACCAGGCGTCGATATCGGCGTCCGTATATCCCGAGCGACTATTCTGTCCCCGCGTACCCGGGCGTTTCTGATTCGTGAATTCAGGAACGCGCGAGCGCAAATAATTCACCGTCACTTCATCGAACGGAAACACGCCCGCGAGCGCGCCCCACTCGGTCGTCATGTTGGCGATGGTCATGCGGGCGGACATTGGAAGATTCGCCACGCCGTCGCCCACAAATTCAACGGCGTGATTGAGGACCTCATCTTTATTAAAGAGCCCGCACAAAGCGATGATGACATCCTTACCAACGACGCCCGGCGAAAGCGTTCCTTTGAGCACTACCTTGGCGACTTTGGGAACCTGCCACCACGTCACTCCGGTAGCCCAAATACTAGCGGCGTCGGTCCGCACGACAGGTGTGCCCAGCGCCGCCGCCGCGCCGTATAAATTCGAATGCGAATCGCTTGCCACTACCATGGCGCCGGGAACGACATAGCCCTGTTCCACCATCACCTGATGCGAGATGCCGGTACCCGCCGGATAAAAGTCGATGCCGTGATCGCGTGCGAACGCTTCAATATTTGCGTACTTTTCCAGATTCTTCGGCGTAACATTTTGAATGTCGTGGTCGATGGCGAACACCGGTTGCGCCGGATCGGCGATCGTCGTCGCGCCGATCTGCTTAAACTTTGGAATCACCGCGCCGGTGTTGTCGTGGGTCATCACATGGCGCGGACGAATAGAAATAAAATCGCCACTGCGAACCACCTTGCCCGGAGCGAGTCCATCCGCGTGGCGTGCAGCGATTTTCTCAACGAGCGTGAGGCCCATACCAAGACTCTCAACAATCAACTCTCAACTATCAACTATTGGGAATCATTTCTTTGCCGCGCGTTTACCAAGAAGCTTGGCGATATCGAAATCTACGAAATCCGCATGATGAAAGATGATCGACTCGATCGAGCGCTCCATCTTATCGCCTTCATGACTGTGCGTGGCGATGATGTGCATCACTTCGCCGGGAATCCCATGCTTGTAGGCCAGCGCCACGCCGCTGAACGGATGCCGCACCTGCTGGCCAAATTTGCCCTGGGTCACTTTGCCTGACGCGTCCTTATCGTACTCGAGCGGCTTGCCCACATCGGCGAGCAATGCGCCGGCGATAAGATAATCGCGCTGAACGGGAATGCCGCACCGGAACGATTTCTCCAGCACATC
>QHOW01000099.1:2736-10747 GCA_003219435.1 Verrucomicrobiota bacterium
TCGATGTCGCCCGCAAGCAGAGTGAACTTGACCGCGCGCAGTTCGTCGAAAGTCCAGCCCGTGCCGCCGCAGCCCGTGGTAATGGCTTCGCTCCACACCGCCGCCACCTTTTCACGCAACGACTTGTCCTTGATCCTCTTCAAGCTGGGAAAGAGTTGCGCGATTTGCGTGACGCTGTAGCTCGGTTGAGTTGTTGTCATGATGGTTACGTCTATTTCAATCGATATTTTTGGGGTTTTGAAGACGTTCGTTCGATTATTTTTCTCGCTTCCAAATCGAGTTTAACAGTTTCTCCGTACCAACTTATATTCCCTGAAAATTTGCTCTTTAAGCTCTTGTTCAGCTGATTGAACAACTCGGTGTGAGTGAGTTCCTTATTTCGCAGCGCTGATAGGATCGCCTTTTTGAGCGTTTCGTATTTTTTTTGGTCGATATTTTTCCCGCTTTTACCCAATGGGTGTTTGGTAAGTATTTTTTCTTCCGCCATTCTTGCCTCTTTTCTAATAGTTATTCTTTCAGGCTTCTTAGAGGCGGTCATTGCTATTCTATTTGCGGCGGTTTCCACCTCCAGCCAAGCTCTGAACCCACCTCCGAGGCTGCCCATGTTAGCGCTAGAGGCGATACGCTAGGCGGTGAACAGATACCCACCTGTACGGCGCCGCTTAGATTGAACTTGCCTCTTGCCGTTCCTCTTACAGCTACGGTCGCCAAATATTTAAAATGTCACCGTCGCTTCGTTCGAGCAGGTGGAAGTGCCCCCTTCGCATACCTTGTAAGTGTAGGTGGCATGACCGCGGGTGCCGGGCCGATCGGTGTAGAAACCGTTGTTCAGCACGGTGGCGATCAAGACGCCGTTACGGTAAACGTCGATGTTGCTCGAAGTCGCCCCGCTCCAGGAGAGGTCCAGAGCGTAATCCCAGGTGTGGGTGTCGGCGTCGGCGTCGGCGTCACAGTTGGTGTAGCCGTAGGCGTAGGCGTTGGGGTGGGAGTCGGAGTTACAGTAGGTGTGGGCGTTGGAGTGCCTCCCAGGCAGACGTTCACGTTTGTCGTCTGGCCATTGGTGATATTAAAGTTTCCGGACGCAGTTCCAACAGTCGGTTTCGAGACCGTGTAGGTATGTGCTCCCGGCGCCAGCGAGGCATCGTAAGTGCCATTAGCAACCGTAGCGCCATAAGGCTGCCCATCGATCGAGACCGAGGCGTTAGCCACAGGCGTGCCCCCGCTACAGAGGGTTACGGTGAAGTGCGCAGTCCCTTTTTGCGGCGGGGTGCACTCGGCGAATTTGAAGTAGCCGATGCGCGTACGCCAGTTAAAGCTGGTAGTGGTCGCGTAGTATTCGTTGGTGTAGTAGAAGGTGCAATCGTCCACCGGATCAACGGTGATATCGCTGTAATCGCCCCAGCGATTGGAAGTGCCTGTCTGGCTACCAGTGCCGTCGAAAAGATGTTGTTCACCTGACAACGTGTTCAATGGGTCGGTCGCCAGACGGCCTGCGTAGCGGATTTGTGGGTTGATTGAACTGCTGGACGCGCTAAAACCCAAGGCAATGTTGCCCTGATTATCGGAGGCAATACTGCCCATCCAGCGCCAGGTGGTATCAGGCTGATAAGTGCTCTGCTGGAAGATGCCCCAGCTCCCGGGTTGCGTACGTCGCAATTCGATCCAGCGGATGCCTGCCACCGAATTGGCGCTCACCGTGTAGTTATCAAGCAGCGACTCATGACCGTCAGAGAACTGGCGATAGGCATTCCGGAACATCATGCGGTCGGCGATCGCGTCCAAATTGGCACTCGAGCCAAGTTGAGGCACGCAGTTGCGAGTCGTTGGGCAAAGCGCGGTAAAAGAGGCTGCCGGCACGCTCGCCTCGAGGGTAAACGTCGAGTTAGCGGGGGTCGTGAAATCCACGTGGTACGCCCATACCTTATAAATAAGCGGGCTACCCTGCGGCCACGCGACGTAGTGGTTTGGATCACCAGCGGGAGGCGGAATAATACCATCCAGATCAGCAGGAAGGAAAGTCTCTTCATTGGAGCCACCAATAATTCCCCGCGTTTGCGATGTGGCTGTAGGATCGCCCACCAACATCTTGACTCGATCGAACACAAAAGGCTGTGGCCCGAGGAAGGCTGTGCCCAATGTGTTGAAGACGTTCGCAGCCATGTAATAGCCATCCGGCCACACGCCCAGCTTGGGATAATCGAGGAAATTGCTGGTCAGGTGAAAGTCGTATAGGTACCAGGCGCCGGTGGCGTCGCCGGTCTGGGAGATGGCAATACACTCGTCTTGCGGGACAGAGGCGCCGCTCGGCACAGCAAACTGGCTGATAATCCACCGGTCGGCGAGCTGATCGTAGACTACTATCGGATCCCCGCTGCCACTCTGGCATGCACCGCCAAAGCCGGACCAAATTGAACCAATCGCGACCGGACCAAACAGCGATGTGCCCGTAATTTTATCAAAGACTTGAAGGCCTTCGTTTACCATCTGGACGTATTGAGTCTTTCCCACCTCACCATCGGTGTCTGGCGGGGCGCAATTGCAGCTGACGCCGGGGAAAGGAATACCGTTCCAACTAAGAACCGGGCCGGGAATGGCTGGGGTATTGATCATTCGCTGCCAGAAACTGTCTTGAATAACCGGGTCCGGCCCATCCTGATGCTGATGCGGTATCTTCGGATTGAGATTCGCTTCATGTTCCGTCTGAATAGGCGGCCAGATCAAAGGCTGATCGCGTAGTGGCAGCGACAAATCGCTGTGCAACGCATGGATTACCGTCGTTTGGCCGACTTGTTGTGCCGAGGCGGGGCTGCTTGCGTTTGCCTGGGCAGAGGCATTCGAGAACGCGCCAAAGCCAAGCAGCGCCATAAAGACGCCAGCCAGGCAAAAAACTGAAGCAAGTAAGACGCGAAGGTTAAGGAAGGCAGATTGCGAAGTGGATTTTCTTTTCATAGTGGGGATTGGTTGGAGCGGGGGAATTTTGGCCTTAAATGCCTGAGGAAGCAATAACTTTTATTGTGCACGTGGCAGCGCGAATTCAGCGGCGCACGCCTGACACTCCCTACAAGTAGTTCGATAGTTCAATCGATCCCCACCTGACCTCTTCTGCCAGGGAGTACGTGTTTAGCGCTAGAAGCGCTGTCTCACCTGAGCCTGGGGCGTCGCCCCAGGAATTCGGTTCCCGTGGAAAAGCGCTAAAAGGGCGATTCATCCCGCTGGCTAGTTTTCAATCCCACACATAACGCTACTCGAATCGATGCTGTGCCTGCGCAACAACCCACGATGTTCTTCTTGAACGATGCGAGCCCGATGGTGAATCGCGCTTTCAGCGCTAGGATGTTTTGGTTTTCCACGAATCCTGGGGCGCTGCCCCAGGCTTGCAGTGAATGTTGCGCCTTTGGCGCTAAACAGATGCGTCAGGGAGAGGCGATCCCTTCTCCGTGGGGGAGAAGGCGAGGATGAGGGCGTATGAAATAAAACAGCGCAAGTAATTTCACTTTTGAAACCGCTTGTAGCTATGAGATTGGTTCTGCGATCATGACTGACCGGGAAGACTTCTGGCCGGTGGCCCGTCGTAGCCGTGGTTGACGGGATCGATGCGGCGCATTGGTTTTTCGCGAGTTTCTTCTTCGAGGACATGCGCGACCAGCCCGGGCGTGCGCGCGATCATGAAAATGCCGTTGAACGCGGCGGGCTCCATTTCCAGATCGGCGAGGATTGCGCCGATGGCGCCGTCCACGTTGATGGGCAGCAATTTTTTTGCGTCGGCGAACGCTTTCTCGACCGCACGCGCTGCTTGCATATGCACGCCGTCCACGCCGGCCTCGCGCGCCAGTTCGAACAGCCGTGCCGTGCGTGGATCCTTGGTGTGATAGCGATGACCAAATCCTGGCATGCGATCGCCCGTTTCTCTCATTTCAGCGAGCGTGCGCGTAGCGGCTTCATCCACCGAAATGGATTCATCCGCGGCGCGATCGGTGATTGCTTTCAGTTGCCGGGCGCAATCTTCAATCGCGCCACCGTGATGACGATTGATCGACATGATGCCGGCTGCGACGGACGCGCTCAACGATGCTCCGGTAGATGCAACAGTTCGCGCGGTCAACGCGCTTGGAGGCGTCGCGCCATGATCGATCGATGCCACCAAAATCGCATCCATCAAGCGCGCGATTGGCGGCGATGGCAGTTCGCCGGTCAAAATCAAATGCACGGCCGCACCAAAGGAGACGCGTCCCATCAGCTCGGCGATGTCGTATCCGCGCACCGCAACCCGGTTAGGCTCGACGCGGGTGATGGCAGTATTCCAGACGGCGTTCTTGTCGGTTTCGCTCATGAGACTTTGTCCTTTCGTTCGCTTGAGAATTTCAACCACCGCCCCCGGCAACTCACCGAAAGCATCGACTACGGTAGCGCTGGCTTCGCGTAACGCCTTCACTTTTCCAGTGTGAGTGCCTCGGCCACCTTCGATAATCGCGCCCGCGTGACTGAAGCGCGTGCCTTCGCGCGCTGCTTTCCCGCCGATGTAGGCAACGACCGGCTTGGTGACTTTTCGATCACGAATCAATAGCGCCAATTCCTCCTCCTGTGACGAACCAATTTCGCCAAAGATGACGATGGCTTCGGTGAGCGGATCGGCTTCGAACATTAATGCTGCATCGGGAATGCGAATTCCAAGAACAGCGTCGCCGCCGATGTGCACAATCGTTGAGATGCGCACCCCGGACTGTCCCAAGTAGTAGCCCGTGCTCGAAGCCATACCGCCGGAGCGGCTGATCACTCCAACGCCTTTCGGAATTCCAGGCTTGAACCATTGTCGCGCACTCTCCGCGCGACCGCCGATCATGCCGACCACGGCCTTGCCCGGACTCAACACGCCGAGTGTGTTGGGTCCCAGAAAAGTTGCGCCGTTCGCCTTGGCCGCCGCCGCGATCTCCATCGCGTCCCACACCGGCACGCGATCGGGAACGAGCACCGTCAGTTTGATTCCCGCGTCAATTGCGGAAATCGCCGCGTCTTTGACACCTGCTGCCGGAACAAACAGCACCGAGATGTCGATCTTGCCCAAAGCTTTCACCGCATCCTGCGGCGTATTAAAGACGGGTACGCCCAAGACGGTCTGCCCGCCTTTGCCTGGCGTCACGCCTGCGACCACATTGGTTCCGTACTCGCGCATCAGCCGCGTGCGCGCCTGACCTTCGCGGCCCGTGATGCCTTGAACCAGAACGCGCTTCGTCTCGTCGATCAGAATTGCCATTTAGCGTATACCTCCGATCAGTTCGTCCAGTCCAGGGATATCAAGTTCCAAATAAAAGCCTTCCACGCCAGCGAGGCGGCACTCGACATCGCACGCGAGTAACTCGGAATCTTTCGCGGCGAACTCTTCACTCGGCAGCGATGGCGAGGGCGCACCTTCTCGATCGACAATCAGACCGCTGGAATGTCCTTCGACAGCGGCGCGGATTTGCGGCCACTGCGCGGTGTCAATCCAAACGCGGCCGCCCTTCACCGGAAAACTTCTGACCGATGGATCTTTGATGAACTTCGGTAGACGCGGAGCGCGCGGTTTCCATTTTGTCTCGCCCACGGCCGCGACAAGTTCCGCGAACCGCGCGGCGATCACGGCCGGCGCGTCGGTCTTGCGATAGCCTTCGACGGGCGCGCGAAGCAGCCCAGACATGCGATGCAAAATGTCTACAGCGCGATCTTCGGTGTTACCGCCCAGACGTATCACGGCGGGAATATCGAGGTCGAGTTCCCAGAATGCCTTGGCCAGCCCGTAGGCAGACCAATATTGTTCCTGGCTCGCGACGCCGGAGCCCGAACCGAAATAGCCCACGAGAGTCGGCTGGGCCAAAATGATCCGCGCGGCGCGATACACTTTCGACGCGGATGGGTTCCCGCTGGTGTCGGTGAAATTTGCGATGGTGAAGCCCGCGTTTACGATTGCGTCCATCGACATCATCGATCCGCCGCCGCCCGCGCCGTGAAATCCCACCAAACCTTTGGAGTCCTTTGCCGCCACCGTCGCCAACTGCGCGAAATAAAATGTGCCGCGGTGATCGTTTTGTTCGACCGCGTAAGCGATGCGCTCCAGAGGCGTCGGGGGATGATCGAACTCGCGCGCAATTTCGATGCCCAGTTCGGGATGTCTGCCGACGGCGTAATCATCGATGGTGCACCGGCAATCGGCGGCGACAAACTCGCCGTTCTTGGTCAACACCAGTGGATTAATTTCAAGTGAGCGCGCTTCCACGTTGCGCGCGGCGGCAAATAATTTTTGAATCGAGTCGGCGAGTTGCGTCGCGTGCGCCGGCGAAAGTCCGCAGGAAGCGACAGCTTCGTTCACGGCTGAATCGACTGGTCCGCGATTCACGTCGCAGGGAATGCGCCGCGTCGTGGCGGCGCGCTCTTCGATTCCGCTGCCGCCGCCCACCGCGAAAATGATCACCGGTGCGCGGGCGGCATCATCGATAGCGAACGAAAGAAAAAACTCTCGCTCGATGTCGATCTTCTCTTCGACCAGCACGGCCTCGACTGGGAACTGTCCGACTTTCATCGCCAGCATGCGCGCCGCGTGGTCACGAACATCCTCAGGTTTTTTCGCGAAAGCGACGCCGCCGATCCCGGCGCGTCCAGTGGTCCACGCTTGAATTTTTATCACGACCTCGCCGCCTAATTCCTTCGCCGCTGCCACAGCCTCATCCGTAGTCGAGGCCGCACGGCCACGCGGGATTTCGAATCCGTTAGCGGCAAGAATGGCTTTGCCTTGATATTCGTGAAGTCGGGCCATGGCTGCGTGCTATTTCGGATGAAAACGCCGAACGTTCAACCCGCCTGCCCTGCTCGCCACGCGGAAGTCTTCGCGAAGGCGTTGGGCTCCGATTTGCGCCGTCAGTCCGCGCTTCTAAAGACTCGTCGCCTCGCCCGCGCCAAAAGGGTAGAGGCCGTCCACCGAACGGCCATGGCGATTGAGGTCAATCGCCGCTACCTCAAACCCGATGTAACGTTGTAACGATTTAACGAATCACGTCGTTTGCTTCTGCGCTTCGACCTCCTCGCTTGATGTGAGACAGGGATTTGCGCACTATTCGTGCAAACAAATGCCCGCCGAGGTTAAACAAGAGATCGCGCTCGAAATCGCGCACGTCTTTTTTATCGACATCGTCGCTTATTCCAAAATGGCGATGGACGATCAGCGTGCAGCCATCGAGAAGCTGAATCAGATCGTCCAATCGACTGACGAATATCGCAAAGCGGAAAGCGAAAATCGCCTGCTCAAGATTGCGACCGGCGATGGGATGGCGCTGATCTTCTACCACAGCCCGGAAGATCCGGTGGAATGCGCGCTTGAGATCAGTCGCGCATTGAAGGAACAGCATCCGGAGCTGCGCTTGCGCATGGGCGTCAATAGCGGGCCTGTGAGCGGAGTTGTCGATGTGAACGGGCGCGCCAATGTCGCCGGCGCCGGCATCAACGTGGCACAACGCGTGATGGATTGCGGCGATGCCGGTCACATCCTGCTCTCAAAGCGGGTCGCCGAAGATCTGGAACAATTTAAACATTGGCGACCGCATCTTTATCACCTTGGCGAATGCGAAGTGAAACACGGCGAGAAGATCGACATTGTAAATCTTTTTACTGCTGAGCTTGGTAATTCTGAGAGACCGAAACGCCTCACAACGCCGGCGCAGAAAACCGAGTTCGTTCCGGTTGCGAGAGAGCGCGCTCCGTCGCGCAAGCCCGTTCTGATCATCGCAGCCTCTGTCGCAATTGCTGTATTGGTGATCGGCAGTTTTCTTTTTTGGCAACGCCAACAACCGAAAAGTTCCGCCCTTGCATCAGCTATTCCCGAAAAAAGCATTGCGGTGATGCCATTTGAAAATTTGAGCGAAGACAAAGCCAACGCCTACTTTGCCGACGGCATCCAGGACGAAATTCTGACGCGCTTATCCAAGATCGCTGATCTGAAAGTCATCTCGCGCACTTCCACCCAGCATTACAAGAGCGCGCCGGA
>QHOW01000100.1 GCA_003219435.1 Verrucomicrobiota bacterium
AAGAGTGGGGAGCGCGGGCATTCTGCCCGCTCTGTTCGGCATGTTGCCGGACAGCTTCGGCCCACCGGTCGCCGCAATCGCAATGCAGGAGGGCCGCCGGCAACATGCCCGCGCTCCACAAGGCGCGCAGAATCTGAATTTTATGACAGATTGTCGGCACTTCATGACTGCCCCAACAAGAGTCCGGATCATCGTTGCGTTCGCCGCTCTCTATCTAATCTGGGGCTCGACCTTTCTTGGCATCCGCTTCGCGATTGAAACCATTCCGCCGTTTCTAATGGCCGGCGCTCGATTCCTTATTGCGGGAGTGATCATGTATTCAATCGCGTTGTCGCAAGGGATCGGTAAATCCAGTTGGGCGAACTGGCGCACCTCTTTGATTATTGGCGCCTGTTTGCTCCTCGCAGGCAACGGCGGAGTGACGATCTCAGAACAGTATATCGATTCGGGATTGGCGGCGCTGATTGTGGCGGTTGTTCCCATTTATATTGTAATTCTGGGCTGGGCATCAGGAATGACGCCGCGGCCTGTGCCAATAGTCTGGCTTGGTCTGGTGGGAGGTTTCGTCGGGGTTGGCGTCTTGCTCGGGCCAGCTCTGAGCTTTTCTTCAAATGGCGGACGCCATCCTGCGATTGGGATGTCGATCCTGCTCGTCACCTCTTTCATCTGGTCGGCAGGCTCGCTTTATTCCCGGACAGCGAAACACGCTGCCTCTCCGTTTCTGACCGCCGCCCAACAGATGCTATGCGGGGGACTCCTTCTTTTGCTTGCCAGCTTTGCGACTGGCGAGACGCGACACTTTCATCCGAATTCCATGTCGATCCTGTCGCTCGCGTCATTCGCCTATTTAGTCCTTATCGGAGCGGTGATTGGATACACTGCCTACATCTGGCTGTTGCGCCATTGCGATCCGGCAAAAGTTGCTACCTACGCCTACGTGAATCCGATCGTGGCCGTCCTGCTGGGCGCCGCTTTCGCCGGGGAGACTTTGACTATGCGCACGCTGGTGGCCGGCGTGTTGATTATCGGCTCGGTCGCGCTGGTGATTACGGCGCAGCAACTCAGAGCAAGGACGGAGCCAGCAATCAGCACTGCGATAGAGCCAGCTGATTGACGACGGTGAATCCGGGGAGCGCAGTCTTCCAGCGTGCGGCGAAGAGCATCCTGTTCTGCGTACAAGTTTAGCGCCAAAGGCGCTATCTCACTCTGCAGCCTGTGGGCAGCGCCCCAGGGAATTCGATTGCCCCAGAGGCGAAATGCTGAAAGCGCGATTTAATCCAGACGGCTAGTTTCGCAAGCACAGACATAGCGCGTGTCGAAGATCGACGCCGAAAGTGTCTGGGCAGCAGCTCGCGGTATTCTTGTATCGAACTCGCGCCGGAAGTTGAATCGCGCTTTCAGCGCTGGTGTTCGGTAATTCCACAATCCCGGGGCGCTGCCCCAGGCTCTCACGTGAATGCGGCGCCTTTGGCGCTAACGACATATTCCTGCACTTCGCATCCTCACCAAGGTTTTCTGTGAGAAGATGTTCGGCAGGATGCCAAACGCGGCACACTGGAAGCGCGCGCTCCCCGGATTTTCTCACGGGTTCCAATCTCGGGGACAAATTACCAGCTCCGGAATTTTTCGTGAGCAGTCCGCGGCTCTTTGAGCTTTAATCTGCCATGGCCCAGGACGCGCAAGGTCGACAGGAGACAATCGAAGTCGTCAAGCGCAATTGGCGGGCCGAAGTTGAGACGGCGCAAACCTATCGGGATTTGGCCGAGCGGGAACAGGATGAAAAATGTAAAGGCATTTTGTTGCGCATGGCCGAGGCGGAGGAGCGGCACGCGCAACGCTGGGAGCAGAAGTTGCGAGATCTGGGGGTAGCGCCTCCGGTTCTTGAAGACACGATCGGGCGGCGATTGAATCGCTGGTGGAATAAAATCGCCGGCGCAAATATCGCCATTCGTCGCATGGAGGCTGCCGAGGAACGCCATGAGGCGGAATTTCGCGAGCAAGCCGATCGCGCGCTGGCGGGAGAGAAGGATGTGCAGGAGTTCCTGCGGAAAAGTGCGCTGGAAGAAAAAGCCCATGCGCGAGCGCTTAATGCCATGGCGGCGCCGGTTAGCCCGCGCACGGCGCTGGACAAGATTCTAAAACGCGAACGCTGGCATGGACGAGGCGGCAGTTGGGTGGCCGACGCAATCTACGGCGCGAATGATGGGCTCGGCGCGGTATTTGGAATCGTTTCGGGCGTAGCCGGCGCGACAAGCAACCAGCAACATTACATTCTCATTGCCGGTCTGGCGGGAACGCTCGCTTCCACACTGTCGATGGGCGCTGGCGCCTATCTTGCGGCAAAGAGCGAGGCGGAAGTTTACGAAGCGGAAATTTCGCGTGAGCGCGCGGAAGTTGAAGAAAATCCCGAGGAAGAAATCGAGGAGATGTCGCTCTTTTATCAACTCCAGGGATTCACCCCGGAAGAATCACAAAAAATGGCGGAACGCCTCGCCGAACAGCCCGAACAGTTCGTGCAGGCGATGGCGCAAAGTGAGCTTGGTTTGTCCGAGCACCGTTTTCCCAATCAATGGACTGCCGCGTTCTCGTCCGGAATTTCGACGGCGATCGGCGCGTTCATTCCCATTATTCCGTTCTTTTTCTCGGGCGGTATTGAAGCGGTGATTATTTCCTTCGGCATCAGTTTGGTCGCGCATTTCGCCGTCGGCGCGCTGAAATCGTTGATCACGATCCGTTCCTGGTGGGCATCGGGCCTGGAAATGACCTGGATCGGCGTCATCGTCGCCGTTGTCACTTACGGGCTCGGACTGGCGTTCGGAGCGCTGGGCTAAAGACACTGAATCCGAGATTCTTGGGAGAAGAATTTGCGTTTGCGTCGCCCTTACAATATCGATGGGTTTTCAACGTTTCGGGATTTGCATTGTCAATCAATCCTCACATGCATCTGCGTTTTCTAATCGCTCTTGCCTCCGCGCTTATCGCGCCGGCAGTTTTCGCTCAGAGCAATAATGCACCGACAGTCGATGAATTGGTTTCCAAGAACGTCGAAGCCAAGGGCGGGGCGGAGGCTTTGCAGACGCTTCAGTCGCTGCGGCTGACGGGCAAACTGCTCGTGAACCAGGGTCAGATCGAGCTGGCCTATCTCGAAACTAAAAAACGGCCAGATGAAGTGCGCACGGAGGCTTCTCTTCAGGGAATGACTCAGATCCAGGCGTATGATGGCAAAGAGGGGTGGAGAGTGTCACCATTCTTTGGACGTAAAGACCCGGAGCGTATGTCCGCCGACGACGTGAAAGCACTGATCGAGGACGCGGAGATCGACGGGCCACTGGTTGATTGGAAGGCGAAGGGAAGCAGCGTCGAGTACCTCGGAACGGAGGACGTCGATGGAACCCCCGCGCACAAGCTAAAGGTAGTGCGGAAAAATGGAGACGTGAGCTTTGTTTATCTGGATCCTGATCACTTCCTGGAGATTCGCGTTGTGACGCAACGGATGAGACACGGCGCGTACGAAGAGGTTGAAACAGATTTAGGCGACTATGAAAAAGCGGGCGGCGTATTCGTTCCAACGTCAATCGACTCAGGACGCAAGGGCGCGCCGGACAAGCAACGAATTATCATCGATAAAGTGGAAGCCAATGGGCCGGTAGATGACTCGATGTTTCATTTCCCGGCTTCGAAATAAGTTATTATGCGCTTGTTTGAATTCAGTCCTGTGAATCGCGCGTTGCCGGCGCGCCCGGCGGTCGCGCTCTACCAGGTTGCCAGGATTTTGCTATTCTGTTTTGTCTCGATCGCCGCGCAGGCGCAGGAAGCTCCGTACAGTTCATCAACAATTTCCGGGCTTGGCGCGCGCAACATAGGTTCCGCGACAATGAGCGGGCGCATCTCGGCCATCGCGGGTACACGCGAGCCCTCGGGTAAAATCACGCTCTTCGTCGGTGCGGCCAGTGGCGGCGTTTGGAAATCTGACGATAGCGGGACGCGGTACCGGCCCGTGTTCGACGAACAACGCGTCCAATCGATTGGCGCCATCGCGCTCGACCCGAAAAATTCGAAAAATGTCTGGGTCGGAGCCGGCGAATCGTGGACGCGCAATACCGTTTCGATTGGCGACGGAATCTACAAGTCAACCGATGGCGGCGAAACCTGGACCCATGCTGGCTTGGATAAATCCGAACGTGTTGCAAAGATCGCAGTGAGCCCGAAAAACAGCGACACGGTTTTCGCCGCGGTTCCCGGGGCATTATGGAGCGATTCGCCCGATCGCGGACTTTACAAAACGGCGGATGGCGGGAAGACGTGGCAGCAAGTTCTCAAAGGACCGAATCTTTCGACCGGTTGCACAGATATCGCAATCGATCCGGCGAATCCTGATATCATGTTTGCTGCCACGTGGGATTTCCGGCGCAGAGGATGGGAGTACCGCTCCGGCGGCGAAAGTCCTACCGCGCCTTCGGCCAGTGGATTGTTTCGGTCCACAGACGGGGGCAATACTTGGACGGAGATCACGACTGAGGCCAATAAAGGTTTCCCTAAGAAGCCATATGGCCGAATCGCAGTGGCGATTGCGCCTTCAAACGCCAAACGCGTTTATGCTTTTGTCGAATCACCAAACAGCGCGCTTTTCGTCTCCGATGACGGCGGCATGACATGGGAGAAGCGTGATAAGAGCCAATGGATGGTATGGCGTCCATTCTACTTCGCGAATCTGATCGTCGATCCAAAAAATCCAGACCGCCTGTTCAAGCCCGACGGATCACTCATTGTCAGCGAGGATGGCGGGAAAAGCTTCGCCGTGGTCGGCGGTTTTCAAGGGGCTCACGGCGACGCACACGTCGTGTGGATCGATCCAACCAACACGCAAGTCGTGTTCGTGGGAGACGACGGCGGAATGTGGTATTCCTACAACGGTGGCAGCAAGTGGTGGAAAGGCGAAAACTTGCCAGTGTCGCAGTTTTACCATGTCAGCGTCGACGAGAACGATCCGTACCACGTTTACGGTGGTTTGCAGGACAATAGTTCATGGGTGGGCGACTCGCAGTACCCCGGCGGTATTACAAACGCGCAGTGGGAAAATATGTACGGTGGCGATGGCTTTTGGATGTTTCAAGATCCGGCTGATCCCGATTACATCTATGCCGAATATCAAGGCGGCGAGATCGGTCGGGTAAATCGCCACACGCATGAAGCTCGCAACATCAAGCCAAGACCGAATTACAAGGAAAAACTTCGGTTTAACTGGAACACGCCAATTGCGCTCTCGCCGAATGAGAAGGGGACTATTTATATCGGCGCGCAGTTTCTTTTCCGTTCGCGAGATCACGGCCAGAACTGGGAACGCATCTCGCCCGATCTGACGACGAACGATCCGGAAAAGCAGAAGCAGGAACAATCGGGCGGAGTCACAGTGGACAATTCATCCGCGGAAATGCACACCACGATCTACTCGATCAGCGAATCGCCCAAAGATAAATCGCTGATCTGGGTCGGCACCGATGACGGTAATCTTCAGCTCACCCGCGACGGCGGCAAGACGTGGACCAATGTCGTCGGCAATGTTCCCAATTTGCCGAAGGATTCATGGGTGAACTGGGTCCAAGCTAGCAACTTCAACGCCGGTACTGCTTATGCGGCATTCGATCGGCATACGTTTGGCGACATGGCACCGTACGTTTTCAAAACTACTGATTACGGTAAAACATGGACGCCGCTCGTAACCGCGCAGGAGTCGAAAGGCATTCGTGGATACGCTCACGTAATCAAGGAAGATCTTGTTAAATCTGATCTCCTCTTTCTCGGAACCGAGTTCGGGCTTTGGATTTCGATCGACGGCGGGAAAAACTGGGCGCAATTTAAAGGGAACCATTTTCCTGCCGTTGCCGTACGCGATCTGGCGATTCATCCACGCGACAACGATCTCGTCCTCGCGACGCACGGTCGCGGCATCTGGATCATAGACGACATCACGCCATTGCGCGCTTTGACCCCGGATTTGTTGAACCAGGATGTCGCGTTTGTGTCAGCGCGCCCGGTGCAACAGCGGATCGCAGGCCAGGGCGGCTGGGCCAATGGCGACGCAGTCTTTGTTGGTGATAATCCTCCTGACGCTGCCGTAATCAACTACTACCAGCGCGAGCGGCATTTGTTTGGAAAAATGAAACTCGAAGTCTTGGACGCTTCCGGTCGCCTCATCGATGAGTTGCCGGCCAGCAAACGCCCGGGTCTGAACCGCGTGACGTGGACAATGCAGGCAAAACCGCCGCGTGTGCCGCCAGCCGCGCAGATCGCATTCTCGGGAACGCGCGGACCGCGCCTCGTCCCCGGCGTGTACACTGTGCGTCTCACCAAGGCAGGCAAGGTTTCGGAGACGAAGTTAACCGTTGGTCTGGATCGCCGGGCGAAATTTAGTGCCGCGGACCGCAAAGCGCAGTTCGACGCCGCGATGCGAGTTCACGGATTGTTCGGCGAAGAGAGCGCGCTGATGGATCGGATTGTCGCGTTGCGTAAAACATTGGCCCAAAGTGGCGCAGCCTTGCCCGAAAGCGATCCGCTTCGCAAGAACATTTCCGACTTCGACGGGAAAGTTGACGCAGTGCGAAAGAAGATCGTCGCTACAACCGAGGGCGGTGCAATCACCGGCGAGGAACGGTTGCGTGAGCACACCGACCAGCTTTATGGAGCGATTCTGAGTTACGAAGGAAAACCGGGCGGTTACCAGATTGCTTACATCGATTCGCTCAAGCGCGAACTCGATGACGTGACGAAAGAGTTCGAGCAATTGCTCGCACAGGACCTGCCCGGTTTAAATGAATCGCTCAAAGCCAAAGGCCAGCAGCCAATCCCGCCGCCACCAGCCAAAGTCGCCGTGCGAGCGAATTTTTTGGACTGGCATTCTGAGTCGTAGCTCGCAGCAAAAAGGTCCGTCTTCCCTAAAGCTACGGCGCGACAGTCTTCGCTCTCCTCTGCGAGCGAAGACTGGAGGTAAGGGGATTCGAACCCCTGACCTTCTCATTGCGAACGAGACGCTCTACCAACTGAGCTATACCCCCGGCCTAAGGGAGCGAAAATATCACGAGATGGCGATTGTCAGCAACCGAAGAATACCATACGCGCCTTTCCCCCAAGTTGTCCGGCAGCGGTTTGGAAGCCGCCTCTCCTTGTCCCCCTTCGGCTTCGCAAAGAAAAAGCCGGCTTGCATTCATGAGATCAAATCGTAGACGATTGAAGAGAATTGCATCTGATCTCGTCGAATTGCCGAGATCGATTAGCGATTCTCAACTCAACTAACAACAAACCAGAAAGAACTATGAAAACCAAATTCTATCTCGCTGGCGGTGTCTGCGCCGCAAGTCTTGCGTTTTGCATGCCCCTTGGCGCGCAAACGACACCCGCGACCGCGACTTCACCCGCCGCTTCGCCCCAGGCAACGGCAGCCGCCGAATGGGCCGCGCGTCCACTTCCATTTCATGGGAAGGTTTCGGTGGTCGATCAAACCGCGAAAACGTTTACCGTCGGCGGCAAACAGGCGTCGCGTACCTTCAAAATCACAGACGGCACCGTTATAACCAAGGCTGGCGCACCTGGCACCATGGCTGACCTCGTCGCAGACGAACGAGTCCGCGGCGCGTATATAAAACTACCTGACGGCACGTTTGAAGTGAAAACAGTGACGATTGGACCGAAAACCGAAGGTGAAAAGAAGGGGAAGAAGTCGAAGAAGGGCGCTACTGCAGAGGAAGCTGCTCCCACGCCTTAAACTCGGTTGACAACGAGGAAGCAGAGGAAATACAGGCGCTTGGGAAAGCGTTCGCGGTGATTTCACGCTTCGCCAGCGGCTTTCAAAGCGGCGCGAAGATCTGAAACGAAGCGTTTGTATTCTCTTTGGCGCGATTCCTCGTCGGGCTGTCGAAGCAGAGAGGATGGGTGGACCGTGGCAAGGACGCGCGGCGCAAGCTTGGACGACAACACCTTGCCGCGCTCGCGTGTAACCCGGAACGACGGCCCGAAGATCGATTGAGCCGCGGTCGCCCCGAGGCAGACCATCAATTTCGGTTTCACCAAACGCAGCTCCGCCTCGAGCCATGGGCGGCATGCTGCAATCTCGCGCGAGTTCGGTTTCTTATGAATCCGGCGTTTCCCGCGCGGTTCCCACTTAAAATGCTTCACCGCATTTGTGACGTAAACCTGGATTCGATCAATTCCGGCCTCTTCCAGCGCGCGATCCATGATCTTGCCAGCGGGTCCGACGAACGGTTTGCCCTCCACATCTTCGTAATCGCCGGGTTGTTCCCCAACTAGCATCATCGGTGCGTTCTTCGGACCTTCGCCAAACACGGTTTGGGTGGCGCGTTTATAAAGGTGACACGCGGTGCATTTGCGCGCCGCGGCGAGCACTTCAGCCAAGCTCGACGTGTCTGGTGGCCTTGCGGGACGGGCATATTCGTCGTTCTGCGTTGGCATATTCGATTATGAATCGAAACTCGCTGGGTCTTCGTCTTCATTAACTAAATGCCGCGTCTCGAAACACCGCGCCTGGTTCTACGGCCGTTCCGCGAAGAAGATGTCGATCCTTTGGCGAAGCTGATGGCGAACGCGGATTTCATGCGGTTTTCGCTTGGTGTTTTTTCCCGGGAGCAGACCATTGCCTTTCTGGACAAAATCATCGACTGGCAGCGCGATGGGCTTCCATCTCAATTTGCGGTCATTCATCGCAAGTGTAATCAATTGATTGGCTATTGCGGTTTCTTTCATCAACTGGTCGATGAAACAGAAGAAATTGAAATTGGATATCGGCTCGATCCTGATTATTGGGGCGGGGGACTCGCGACTGAAGCCGCACAAGCCGTGCGGGACCATGCGTTTCGAGATCTAAAATTGCGGCGCGTGATTTCGCTTATTCATCCCGATAATGTGCCTTCGCGCAGCGTCGCGGAGAAAATTGGAATGAAGATCGAGAAGGAAACAGTTTTTCGTGGATTTTCCACCCTTGTTTTTGCGATTACTTGGGAGCCACGAATGCTTTCGGAGGTGGAGGATGGCGCTGGATGAACTCGCGCGCGAGGGCGCGATAGGCGGTTGCAGCCGCGCCATTGGGAGCGTATTCCAGGATCGATTTGCCGAAGCTCGGCGCTTCGCTCAAACGAACGCTGCGCGGAATGACAGTTTCATAAACACGCTCCCTGAAATGCTGGCGCACCTCCGCCACCACTTGCTCACTAAGATTTGTCCGACCGTCGAACATCGTCATAACAATGCCGCCGAGCTCGAGTCGCGCGTTGGCGCCCGAATCGCGCACCTGTTCAACCAGCCGAACAATCTTTACCAGACCTTCAAGCGCGAAATACTCGCATTGTATCGGGGTCAAAAGTTCATCAGCCGCAGCCAGCGCATTGCTCATCAGAATTCCAAGCGAAGGCGGGCAATCCAATAGAACGAAATCGAAGGTCTCATCGGTATGCAACGGTTTGAGTGTCTCCGCCAAACGTGTGAGGTGGTCCGGCATTCGGGCGATCTCGACCTCGGCTCCGGCAAGATCAATATCGGCGGGCACGATAAAAAGGGCGTCACGCCGCGTGGGGAGGATTTTTTCGGTAATCGATGCGCCGCCGAGCAATGGCTCATAGAGACTGGTTTGCTCTGCTCCTTGCAGGCCGAACGAGCTGGTCGCGTTCGCTTGCGGATCGAGATCGATAAGCAAGATCCGTTGGCCCAGCTCCGCCAGGGCCGAGCCGAGATTGACAGCCGTAGTCGTTTTACCGACGCCGCCTTTCTGATTAGCGATTGCGACGATCTTCATTTACTCGGGAGCGCGCTGCCTGCCCGCCTGTGTGCGGGCGCCTCGCGTGCTAATGCCAGTCCGGCTCGGACCGATGGCGCCCTCTCCATCGCGAACTTTTCTTAAGTAACGACGGGCGCAAAACTTCTTTCGCCTCGGGCGCCCGCACACAGGCGGGCAAGCTGTGCGCTCCCGTTCGTAATCAGCAATCGCTACAATTCTCATGCTTGCGGAGCAGTCGCTTGCCAATGATGTTGCCCATCGCACCGGACGGAAACTAAAATTTTCGTGAAAGTGTTGAAGCGTTGAAACGTTAATGCGTTCCAGCCATGAAAGCCGCTCCAGTATCGATTGAACCTGCATC
>QHOW01000312.1 GCA_003219435.1 Verrucomicrobiota bacterium
ACCACTTGATTGTTGAACCGGATCGTTTCGCTGCGGTCGATCGAAAGAGTTTGGACTTGCGACGAAGTGATCGGTGGATTGGTCGCGCCGCTGGATGGGATCACAAGGCTCATGCTGTTTTCGAGCAGCGGCGTCGTGATCATGAAAATGATCAGCAGCACGAAAGCCAGATCGAGCAGGGGCGTGATATTGATCTCGCTTAGCGTGGAGAGACTCTGCCGTTGTGAGTAGCGTCTCACCTGCGAAAGGCCGATTCACGTGAGCCGTGATCGACGTATTTGTGCTCGAACTCGGAAGCGAGTTCGGCGGCGAAGTTGTCCATTTCGACGATGATCCCGCGAATACTGGTGACGAGAAAATTGTAGCCAAACATGGCCGGGATAGCGACGCAGAGCGCGGTCACCGTGGTGATGAGTGCGCCGGAAACGCCGGGCGCCATCGAGACGAGACTCGGCGAACCAGCCTCGGCCACACCGGTAAAAGCGTCCATGACGCCCCAAACTGTGCCGAGCAATCCGAGAAAGGGTGAACCGCTCACCGCGGTCGCGAGCAAAATCATTTGCGATTCGAGCGCAAGCGCCGTCTCGCCCACCGCTCGCTCCATAGCCGCGTTTACCGCACCCATTTGCGCCGGCGAAATTTTGTCAGCGATCTCGAGGCGTGCGCGAAAGGTATCATCCACTTCCGGCGAACCGAGAAGATGAAATGTCATTTCCTCGCATCCGGCGCGATACACATTAAATACCGGCGAGCCGGGGAATCGTGCGTTCTTTTCAAACAAACGCAGGGGTTGCCGGTCCTGCCTAAAAGCCGCAAGGAACCGACTGTTCTGTTGCCGCGCGAAGCGAATGACGCGCAACTTCGTGATCATAATCGACCAACTGAAGATCGAAGCAACGGCGAGAAGAGAGAGGACGAGCTTTCCTGCGATCGTCGCGTGATCGAACGCAAAAAGGAGACCGCCGGCCGCTAGCAATGTCGCAATGAACATCTCCGCGTCACTGGCGTAAGTAATAACGCCGTTTCGCGGAAATGCCACTTGTCATTTCGACCGAAGCGTAGCGCAGTGGAGAATGGAGCGGCTGGGGAAGCCGCGACTAGACGGGCGGGCTGAAAGCTGAACGAGCGGGGAGTGAGCGAATCAAATCCCTTACTGTTTAATAATAATGAGAGATGTCTCGACCCATTCGACTCCGCTCAGGGCAACACTTTCGCTCAAAATGACAAAGCAATAACGAAGCACGAATGCCGAATGACGAAGGAAGCCGGCATACTCAAATGACCGAATTTGGATTTTGTTATTCCTTCGTCATTAGACATTCGTCATTCGCCATTTTGGGGACATCTTTCTCGGATAGGTCGGGCGCATCTTTGCTGCGGCTACAAACGCGATGCCGATGGCGATCAGGAAAAAGGAAAAGAATTGGCCTCGCGTGAAATGGCCTATCAACTCTGCATCCGGCTCGCGGAAATATTCGATCACAATGCGGAAAATCGCGTAACAGATGAAAAACAGCCCGGTCAAAACTCCGTTCGGCTGACGCGTTCGCGTCCGCACGAACCACAAAATGGCGAACAAAATGATCCCTTCGAAAAACGCTTCGTAGAGCTGCGACGGATGTCGCGGCGTTAAAATCGAGCGCAAAGCGTTCGCTACCTCTGGTTGACGGCGCGCCACTTCGATAATCGCGTCGCGCGTGACCAGCGATGGATCAATCCGTGCACACGTTGCCACTGCCCGATCGGCTTCTGCCGGATGATCGAGCAGCTCCTTCGGGAATTGCATCGCCCATGGAACATTTGTCATGCGCCCGTAAAGCTCGCCATTGATGAAATTCGCGCAGCGGCCAAAGAACAGACCAAGCGGCGCGGTTACGACAAGATTGTCGCCCAGGTTCAGCCACGAGATTTTGTGCCGATGAGCATAGTAAAAGGTGAAGAGCAATACCCCAATCATCCCGCCGTGGCTCGACATTCCACCTTCCCAGACGCGCAAGATCGACAATGGCTCACGCAGCATTTCCGGTTTGTAAAGAAAAACGTATCCGAGCCGGCCACCAATGATGACACCGCAAAGCGCGCAGCCGGTGATATAGTCTCCAACCTTTTCCACAGGCAGATCCGCATAACCGGTTTTCGCCAGGACGCGCAGAAGCACGTAGCTGCAAACGAACGCCAGCACATAAGCCAGACCGTACCAGCGCGGCCCGACATTATCGTAAATCCGAAAAATAATCGGATCGAGATTATGGAGATAGTAAGCGAGCATGAAATCAGCGGTCAAGGAGCGACTCGATTTTAGCCATGACATCATCGAGACATTGCCTTG
>QHOW01000024.1 GCA_003219435.1 Verrucomicrobiota bacterium
AGACGAGCCGCGGGCATTCGACCGGGCGACATTGTTCGATGATGTATCGAGTGGTCGTGATCCAAAGCGCGCGCTACTCCGGCAAAAAATGGCCAAAGCTCTTCGTCAAGCAGATCCAGCAGTAGCGATGATCCCTGGCTGGGGGACGCCGGCGTCGTTAATCGCTTTGGAATGGTGTCTGCAAAATCAACGGCCAGCCGTGGTAATGTCAGAAAGCAATGCATTTGATGAGAAGAGATACTCCCTGGCAGAATCAATTAAGCGGATTGTTGTTTCGCTGTTTTCCGCTGGACTGGCCGGCGGACAGCTGCAAATGGAATATTTGATTGCTCTCGGATTACCACGCAATCGGGTCTTCGCTGGCTATGACGTGGTAGACAATGCGTATTTCCGCCAGAAGGCGGAAGAGGTCAGAGGTCAGGCGTCAGAGGTCAGACGGAAGTATGGGTTGCCCGGGAACTATTTTCTCGCGTCAGCTCGGTTTGTGCCGAAGAAAAATCTCGCGACGCTCATTCGTGCTTATGCGCGCTATCGGCAAATGTCAGAGATCAGACATCAGAGGTCAGAGGTCAGAGGGGTCGTCGGTCCCTGGGACTTGGTTCTTCTCGGTGACGGGCCGTTGAAGGCTGATCTCTGTCGCCTGATCTCTGACCTCAACTTGTATGGTCACGTGCATTTACCGGGGTTCATTCAATATCGAGAACTGCCAGCCTACTATGCGCTCGCTGGTGTGTTCGTGCACGCGAGCACGACAGAACAGTGGGGTCTTGTGGTCAATGAAGCCATGGCAACGGGCTTGTCAGTGATCGTTTCGAACCGATGCGGCTGTGTGCCGGATCTGGTGGCTGAAGGAAAAAATGGATTCACATTTGATCCCGGATCGGTGAAAAGCCTAAGTAAATTAATGCTGGACATGTGGGGTCTCCCGAAGGGGCGTCTGGAAGAAATGCGAGAAGAAAGCCGGCGTATCGTTGCCGGTTTCACACCGGAGCATTTTGCGACCGGAGCGCAGCGCGCGATCGATGCGGCGAAAGCTGCTCCCAAATGTCGCGCCGGCCTGTTTTCATCCCTTCTGGTCAAAGCGCTGATTCATCGATGAGTCTCAAAGTATCGATGCTCGCGCCTTACATGTCACGGCGCGCGGGAGGATTGATGGATTGCGTGCGAAACCTCTCGCGGTTTCTGGAAAACGAGCACGATATTCAGGTCGATGTCGTAAGCGTGGAGGACGAATTCTCGGGAGAGGATCGGGCGCGATGGCGAGATTTATCGGTTCACCTCGCAGCACCGAAACATGCGAGTTTCCGGTATGCTCCGGAACTATCGCGTCAGATTGCATCACTGGAACCCGACCTCGTCCACACCCACGGCATTTGGACGTATCTTTCGGTAGCCACCCTTCGCTGGTCTAAATCCAACGGTGGCGTCACGTCGCGTCCTTACGTTGTTTCGACACACGGAATGCTCGATCCGTGGGCCTTGCACAATTCGCGCTGGAAGAAAATCCTGGCAGCTTTTGTTTTTGAGCGACGCCATTTGGAGAATGCCGCCTGTATCCATGCGGTTAACAAGGCAGAAGCGGCAGCGATCCGCGCGTTCGATCTAAAAAATCCTATCTGCGTTATTCCGAACGGAGTTGAATTACGCGAAAGCAATCCACTAAATCGGATGCCGCCCTGGTCCGCCGATACGGTCGGTGGCCGCAAGGTTTTACTTTATCTTGGGCGCCTGCATCCAAAAAAAGGACTGAGCATTCTTCTTCGCGGATGGAAGGAAGCGACAAGACGCGAGAGAGGCTGGGTTCTCGTGATCGCTGGCTGGGATCAGGGCGGGCATCGCGCGGAACTGGAACAACTTGCCCGCGAATTGAAGATTACCGACGCGGTGCAATTTGCGGGCCCACTCTTTGGAGAAGCGCGTGAGACTGCTTACAAGAATGCCGATGGTTTCGTATTGCCGTCACTAAGCGAAGGACAGCCTCTTGTTGTTCTGGAAGCGTGGTCGCACGCGCGTCCAGTGTTGATGACGCCGGAGTGCAATCTTCCCGAAGGTTTCGAAAAGCGGGCGGCGATCCGGATGAACGCGACAGTCGAAGGAGCCGCTGAAGGGTTAGGAAAGTTGTTCGCATTGGACGAGACCGCCCTTCATGAAATGGGCCGCCGGGGTCGCGATCTCGTGGTAGCGAACTTCTCTTGGTCACAAATCGCATCGCAGATGTTTGCCGTGTATAACTGGCTGCTTAGACGGATGGCTGCACCGGATTGCGTGCTGTTTGATTGAGCTCAAGGAAGATGCCAGGGCTCGAATTCTAGTGACAAATCATGTCCGATCATCATAAGCTACCGACTTGGCGCGCTCCCCTATGTTTATTCGACCATCACAAAATCTCACTAACTCGAAATTATTGGTGGACGATGTGCTTGAGCCGCCGGTTTGGACGGAATCTGTGCCCACTTTGAGCCGCACCGATAACAAATCGCGAAGAACTCTTAGCATTGTTCGCGGTCACGATTGGATTGTTGGCCTGCTCTACATGACGTGCGACATCCTTTGCTGGGTCGTGCTTTACGGCGCTGTGAGTTACATTCGTCGCGACGAATTCTTTGTCAGTCCATTCGAGTTCATGCTTGTTGACTGCGTGGTGCTTGCCGTCATTCTGCAAGCCCTTTACATCGTCGGCGGTTACAGCCGGAACACCGAAATGCGGGGTCTGATCTACACGACCGAGCATATTCTTGCGATTGCAGTTGCTGCTGCGATTAGCGCGATGCTGATCTATTCGGCCGCGACCTTCGACCAAACGATGAAACCGAGCCGCGGTATGCTGCTTCTGAGTTTCATGCTTTTCCTGCCCGTGTCTTTGTTTTATCGCCGCTGGATCCGAAACTACGTGGTCGCCAGCAGCGCCGGCCGGATCTTTCTCGTTATCGGCAGCGGCGCAGCGGCAGCGTGTTTCTATGAAGTCTATAGGAATTCGCCAAACGGGCAGCAGCTTGATTTTGTGGATCTAAGGGATCAGCGGGTAGGCCAGCCGATCGCTGGCGAGGGGTCGCCGGTTGTGCAGGGGAATCTCGCTGGCAAGCTCAATCATTTGAGCGAGCGTTATAGCGGTATAATTCTGGCCGAGAAAGCTAACTCGCTTAGTACCCAGCTCCTCGAGCTTCTCGTTCGAGCGCAGTTTCACCAGACGCGGGTTTACACGCTGGAATCTTTTTACGAAACCCATTGGCGCTATGTGCCGCTGGACATTGTCGACCCGGTTTGGCCGCTCCAGACTGGCTTTCAGCTCGCCCGCACTTCGCCATATCATTATTTGAAGCGCCTATTCGATCTCGTCGTGTCAGCGGTTACGCTGATCATTTGCGCTCCGCTTTTCGCGCTGATCGCGTTGCTCATCTGGATTAAAGAGGGACGTCCGATTTTTTTTCAGCAGGAACGGATTGGCCGGGACGAGAAACCTCTCATTGTTTTTAAATTCCGAACAATGCGCCCCAGCTCCACGAAGGAGGACGAGGATATTTACACGCGCGAAGGCGATCCGCGGATCACTTCTCTCGGTCGTTGGCTGCGCAAATTGCGGCTCGACGAGCTTCCGCAACTTTGGAACGTCTTCAAAGGCGACATGAGCTTGATCGGCCCGCGCGCGGAGTGGAGTAAATGCGCCGAACGCTATGAGCGGTCAATTCCATTTTATCATTTCCGGCACCTGGTAAAACCGGGGATCACCGGCTGGGCTCAAGTCAATTATCCTTACGGCGAGAGCGACCGGGACGCAGTCGAGAAGCTCAAATACGATCTCTATTACATCCGGCATTACTCGCTAAAGCTCGACGCGATGATCGTGCTGAAAACGGTGCACACCATGCTGTTTGGCAAAGGGCGCTAGCCGTAAGGCGGAAGTCAGAGGTCAGCGGTCTGAAATCAGAAACTGAGGAGTTGCAGAATGAGGATCCAATCAGCCAAAGATCTCATCGTTTATAAATTGGCATACAAACTCGCCATGGACATCTTCGAGCTCACAAAGCGCTTTCCGCTCGAGGAAAAGTTTGCGCTGACCAGCCAGATCCGATGTTCGTCGCGATCGGTCTGTTTAAATCTCCGCGAGGCATGGGCAAAGCGCCGATATGAAGCGCATTTTCTAAGCAAGCTGAGCGGTTGCGATGGCGAAAACAGCGAGACCGACTCGTCGGTGGATTTTGCGCACGATTGTGGCTACATCTCGGGCGAGCAACACGAACAGCTCGCCGCTCAGTGTGCTGAGGTTGGTCGGATGCTTGGCGGCGGCATGATTAGGAAACCTGAGTCGTTTGTTGTTGCCGACCATCTGACGTCTGACCTGTGACTTCTGGGCCCTTCCGTCACCCATCACGGTGGATTTTCTTCGCCGCTCTCGCTTACGCTCCGTGGGACTACGGCGGCACCACACCGGCAAGCATCCGGACAATCAACTGGCTGCTGCTTGCGGCATTCATACTCTGGATGCTTGAGCTGCTGATTAGCCGGCGGCGGCCACGGTTTCCGCGTTTTCTGTTATTCCTAACGGGCGCTCTGCTTGGCATCGGCGCCTGGATGGCCGTAAACGCGAAGTCGATTTACGACTCAGATTTTTATGTTTTCGTTCCGCTGCGGAATTTTGCTCCACACCTCGCTGGCTCGGTTGATTACGCCATCAGCGCTGCCTGGATATTGCGAGGCGCCCTGTTGCTTTTTGTGATTTTATTCGTGGTTGATCTATCTCAGAGCAATCGGTGGCTGCTTCGTTTGTGGTACACGATTGGTCTTGTCGCCGGCTCGATCGCGTTTCTCGGGTTGTTACAAAAAGCGACCGGCGCTCACATGATTTTTTGGCAGACGGCGCCGGTCTGGGGAGCAACTACGTTTTTTGCGACTTATTATTATCACGGGAATGCCGGGGCCTTCCTGAACCTGGTCTGGCCATTGACTGCCGGTCTGGCCATCCGCGCTTTTACCGCCCGATGTCACCCGGCTATGCGCGCAATGTGGCTAAGTGTTTTCGTTCTGACTGTTGCCGGGGTCCTGGCCAATACATCGCGCGTGGCTCAGTTGATCGCGTTCTTGTTGCTGATTGCGATCTGTCTGCGATTTGGACCGGCTCTTCTGCGACAGCTCTGGCACATGCAGAAAGGCGTCGCTCTCGCTGGCGCGATTGCGATTTTGTTGGCTTTGATTGCGCTCGCACAGGCGACTCACCTCGAGCAACCGCTCAAACGCTGGCAATCGTTGGGTGAACGGATCCCAAACGATGCTCGTTGGCAGACTGCGCGCGTTGCGGCTGGAGCCCTCTCGGACATCGGCTTTTTCGGATTCGGTCCGGCGACGTTTCGCGTCGTATTTCCATCTTACAACGGTGTGCCGATCCAGCGCGTTCCCGGCACATGGAGATTCTTGCACGAAGATTATCTGCAGACCGCCTTGGAATGGGGCTGGCTCGGCGGCACTTTGTGGGCGCTGCTGTTTTTCGGAGGAATAGCGGTCGGGATTCGCAGTTACAAGCAATACGCGGCGTCAGAATGGACGCCACGAAGACGCCTGCTTCAGCCTTTCGTTATCATTGCACTTATTGGAGTGGCGCTGCATGCGGTAGTCGATTTTCCCCTTCAGATCGCTTCCATCCAACTGTACGTGGCGACTTATCTTGGCCTTTGCTGGGGAAGCATTTCCTGGAATCAGAGGCCGGACCAGTAACTTGGTCGGCGCGCCCGGCGGTCGCGCCCTACCTGCCCAATGCAGTGTTGCGGTGAAAGCCAGAAGGTGCGATCGCAAAATTGAATTGATCTTCTTACGGAGACTTCGCATTCTCCAAAGAGATCGTGCGTCTATTAGTCGAAATACTTATTGTCGGCGGGCTGGTTTATCTCGGCTGGGAACAGCCTTTTAAAGAACGCGTGGATGAAGGCCGCACGCGAGTGACAGGAAAACAAGCTCAGGTTGGTACACAGGAGGTTGTGCCCACGCCTGCACCAACTCCGCGAATTGTGCCGGGCATTGTACGAGAGACAACTCCGCCACACGGTGGATGGAGGCTTGATCCGAATCATCGGTCGCCCCTGGATCCGCCACTGCACGATTCACCATCGCCGCGTTAGCCGTTCCATGCCGAGCGCTGCATGTTCGAATCGATAGGGCGCGCACCCGACATTCTCATCACATTCCCGTCGGGGAGCTGATGAATGCGCACGGAATCTTGTATCGTTTGGATAAATGGGCAGCAAGCGCTTTGACACCGAAAGTTTCTGTGGCGTAATGGCCACCGAGCAAGAGATTCATCCCAAGCTCTTCAGCAGCCACTGCAGCCCAATGCGGCGCTTCACCGGTGATCAACGTGTCGATTTTTTCCTGAGCGATCTTATCGATTTCTGAACCGGCGCCGCCCGTGATGATACCGATGGTATTTGTCTTCTTTGGCCCAAAATTGAATGCTTTTATTGGGCCACTCAGTGCTTTCCGCAATCTCCGCGCAAGCTCTTCTCGCGGCAACGAGGCGCGCACTTTTAGACCGATCAGTTGTCCCTTTTCTTCCAAAAAAGGCTGGGTCGATTTAAGTCCGAGCAATCCGGCAAGTTGCGCGTTGTTGCCAACTTTTGGATGGACGTCGAGCGGCAAGTGCGCGCTGTAAAGCGCGATGTCATTTTCCAGCGCGATCTTCAGCTGACGCCAGAGCGCGCCAGTCACGGGTCGCAAACCCGGCCAGAACAATCCGTGATGCACGATCAAAAAATTGATCCGCTTTTTTGCCGCGTGGTTCAAAACGCGCGTCGAAACATCCACCGCTGCGCCGATCTTTGTGACGCGGCCTGAATTTTCGATCTGCAGACCATTTACAGCATTCGGCCAATCTTCGATCTCACGAATGCGGAGGTAATCGTCAACGTAGGGGATGATTTCAGGAAGAAAAATCATGGCGAATTTCACGAAGGCGAAAGCTAGACTGCATTTCATACAAACGGGAGTCGAAATAAAAAAGCTACGCCAGATCAGCAAGTTTACTTGACGAATTCCACGCTGCTTGTGACCTTCAACTGGCGAAAGCTTTCACAGTCAATTACCAATTGAATTGAAATGAGCGTGGAGTACACCGACGCACCAGCCATCCAGCCCGCGTCTGGCGAGGCCGGTAAAATGCCGTGCCCTTATTGCGGACATTTGCTGCCGAAAGACGCGCAAAGCTGCGACCGATGCGATTGGACCCGCAGCGCAACGACCGAAACGGCGGAAGGCAAAGCGAGCGATGCCGTCGCCGTGTTGCTCAGCATAATTCCGGGCCTCGGGCATATTTATAAGGGGCATAAACTGGCCGGATTCTTGTGGATGGCCGGCGCGGTCCCCGCCGGGATTTTTGTCCTCCTGGCCGCAATCGCCTCTGCGGGTTTTGGGATCGGTCTTTTTTTCTTCTACTTGATTGCGGTGATGCTTCACGCATACGCAGTTGACGATCGCGTCGTGCCGCCAACGCTAGACGAGGGCGAAGAGTATTGAGTGCGTTGAATTGCTACGTTGTCACATCGTGAATTGCGAACCGATTCACGAATCCCTGGCTCGCCGTAGCCTGGCGGAGGCGGCTCGATTCTCGAATTACGAACATTGCGCCGCAGCGTAAATTTTTTCCAGAATTTCGCGCATTCCGTAGCGAAATTTCCATTGCGGATAATGTCGCTGAAATTTTCGCACGTCGCTGATCCACCAGATATGATCGCCGATCCGGCTGGCTTCTTCGTAGCTCCAATTCAATTTCTTTCCGCTGATTTCTTCACACATCTCGATCGCCTCCAGCATGGAACAGTTGCTGTGCCGGCTGCCGCCGATGTTATAGACCTCGCCTGCGCGCGGCGCGCGAATGTATTCCGCAAACGCTTCGACCAAATCGAAACTATGGATGTTGTCACGAACCTGTTTGCCTTTGTAGCCGAAAACGCGATAAGGCCGGCCGCTGACCGTGCAGATCATTAGGTAGGAAAGGAAACCATGCAGCTCCGTGCCGGCGTGCGCCGGCCCAGTGAGGCAGCCGCCGCGAAAAGAGACAGTTGGCATTCCGAAATAAAGTCCATATTCCTGCACCAAAAGATCGGCCGCCGCTTTGGACGCGCCGAAAAGCGAGTGTTTGGTGTAATCGATGCTCATCGTTTCGGAGATGCCCGGTTCGTATTCATGTTCCGGCTCAATTTCCCAGCGTTTCGCCAATTCCCGCAGAGGCAGTCGATTTGGCGTGTCGCCGTAGACTTTGTTTGTTGATGTAAAAACAAATGGCGCTTCGGGAGAAAATCTTCTCGCTGCCTCCAGCAGATTCAGCGTTCCATTTGCGTTGACCGTAAAATCCGTCTGCGGGTCGCGAGCAGCCCAATCATGCGACGGTTGCGAAGCCGTGTGCACAATCGCATCGATAGCGCCGCGCTGCTGTTTGAACAGCTCCATTACTGCGGAAGCGTCCCGAATGTCCAGATCGTGATGTTCGTAATTTCGAATGTTTGCGATCAGATTATCCTGGGTCTTTTTCGTCGAAGCTTCCGCGCCAAAGAATTCCGCGCGCATATCGTTGTCGATCCCAACGACGCGCGCTCCATCCTTCGCGAATCGCTTTACGGTTTCAGAACCGATCAAACCCGCCGAGCCTGTAACGATGATCGTGCGCATGATGTCGATTTCAGCCCGCAGCAAGTCCAATCGCAGAACAGGCTTCCCGGCCTATGAGGCTGGCGGGCGTCTCGCCTGCCGAATATTGAAACGACAGGCGGGACGCCCGTCGCTCCCACAGCCAGGATGGATGTGCTGCTACTCCCCGATTATCCATGACAGATCTCCAGCGGAAGGATTCACTCGCGAAGCCGGAAAGCTTGGATCGCCGTCGATTACACGCTCGATTATGTCCTTGTGCTTTGTTGCATCCACCAAAAAACAAATGTGCCGCGCATGATTGATGAGCGGAAAAGTGAACGTCAATCGCCAGGAGTTAAACGTCGGCACAAAATTCGCAATCACCCGTCGCGTCATTTCCTCAATGCCCGCGGTCCCCGGAAACAGGGACGCGGTGTGGCCATCCTCTCCCAACCCCAAGAGAATCAAGTCGTGCCGATAAGTGGGCTCGCCGCGTAGGGCAGCCAAAACATCAAGACTATTTTCGTATTCCTGCGCCGCAATTTGCGAATCAAACTCACCGCGCATGCGCATGATTGACTTTTCCGGAACAGCCGCGGGCACGAAGAGAGTCTCGCGTGCCATTTTGAAGTTACTCTGTGGATCATCCGGCGGGACACAACGCTCGTCGCCGAAAGTGATTCGAAGGAGTTCCCATGGCAGGTCGGGTCCCAGCGTCCCCAGCCGTGCGTAAACTGGCCGTGGAGTATTTCCGCCTGACAGCGCAATCCTGAATTCGTTGCGTTCGCGTAACGATTTATGCGCAAGATCGACAATAAAGTTTGCCGCATCAGCAGCAAAATTTTTCGTGCGAATGATTGTGCGATTCACAGGCGCGCTGCTTCAGCATCTCGCTTCCCAAGGGAGAGGGCAGGTTGAGGGTTGCGCATCACCCAAAGCTGCCTTCTAACATCCCTTCACCTCAATCCTCTCTCCTTCGCAAGGGGAGAGCCGGAATTAAGCAAACGGCGCAATCCAAAAACATCAAATCGCGCAATGGGTCTGGCCGCGCTTTTCGAGATAGCGCTGGTGATATTCTTCCGCGCGCCAGAACTTCGGCGCCGATTCGATTTGCGTTACGATTGGCCGATTGAAACGTCTGATCTTTTCCAGCTCGTTCTTCGAGGATTCGGCGGCCGTTTTTTGCTCCGGCGAATGATAAAAGATCACGGAACGATATTGCTTTCCAACATCAGGACCCTGCCGATTCAGCGTCGTCGGATTGTGATTCGACCAAAAAACGTCAAGCAGTTGGTTGTAACCGATTTGCGATGGATCGAATTCCATTTCCACCACTTCGGCGTGGCCGGTTTCGTCCGTGCAAACATCTTCATAGGATGGATTATACTTCGTTCCGCCCGCGTAGCCCACCGCTGTCGCGATCACGCCCTCCAATTTTCGAAAAGTTTCTTCCACACCCCAGAAACAACCGGCACCAAAGGTGGCTTTCTCCGTTTTCATACCTGGCACGATGGAACGATTGTGCGCAGGGCGCAACCGTCCTTGGCGATCCCGTTTTGTTGCTTGACAGTTCCTGCGCGCCACACTGGCATTGCCCTAAAGTCCAATAGCCAGCCGCCCCAAAACGTGGCAAAAGGCTAGACAATCTTTTTCATCGAAATGAATTTCTCCGCCACCACCCTCGATCAGACTCGCTCTCTGCTGCGGGTACGGCTTCTCAATGGTTGCGGAGCACTTCTGGAGAAAACCCGGATTCCGCGCGCCCCAGTGCTTGCACTTGACTTGATCGAGACTGCGATGCGCCGCAGCGGTCTCAGCGACTTTGGGCGAGGCGATTTTCTCGAAGCGCTTTCTCGTTTGCTCGAATCCTGCCAACGTGAGTCCCGGCTTAATATGATTGGAAGAATTGCGCTCCGCGCCGATCTCTTGCGCACGCTGTGCTCACGTTTGTTTCTGGAAAGAGACCGCCAACTCTATGCCGGCATCGCGCGGCAGGAAATTCGCGAACCTCTCTTTATCGTGGGTCTGCCCCGGAGCGGCACCACCTTCTTGCACACCTTGCTCGCTGCCGATCCTGAGCATCGAGTTCCGCTTACCTGGGAAGTGATGACGCCATCTCCGCCCACCAGGGACAATGAGCGACAACGAATACGGCGCGCGACCCAAAGTTGTAACTGCCTCAATTGGCTGGCGCCCACCTTTCGTCATGTACATCCCGTGGGCGCCGAGCTCCCGCAGGAATGTGTTGCCCTCATGACCCCCACGTTTATGAGCGATCAGTTTGATACGATGTACAATGTGCCGTCGTATCGAGCCTGGTTTCTGCGGCAGGATTTGTTGCCCGCATACGAATATCACCGGCGTTTCCTTCAACATCTCCAGTTCCGGCGGAACGCGCCCCGTTGGGTCCTGAAGGCGCCCACCCATATGTTTGCCTTGCCAACGTTGCTTTCCATCTATCCGGATGCGCTCTTTATCCAGGCGTACCGGGCGCCCCTCGAGGCAATGGCTTCGGTATCCAGCCTGATCACAATTCTCCGTCGCGTGTTTAGCGATGCGGTCGATCCGTTCGTCGTCTGTCGGGAGGCCATTCAATACTGGTCAGAAACGCTGGACAGATTTTTGCAAGAACGCGATCGGTTAGATCCCCGCCGCATTTGCGACCTGGCCTACACTGAGATCCGTGGCCAACCCATCGCTGCCATTCGCCGCATCTATGACCATTTCGGCTGGTCATTGACACGAGAGGTGGAGCAGCGAATGCGCAGGGTCCTCGCGAACCAGCCAAAGGAACAGCATGGTTTTCATCGCTACAATCTCTCGCAGTTTGGGCTCCGGGCAGCCGAAGAGGAAAAAGCGTTTGCGGCCTATTGCGAACGATTCGATTTATTTACGCAGGTGGCCGGCAGAGCAACGGAACCTACGGAAGAGCTGGTTCTGAAATAAATCCTTTGGTAACACAATTACATCTGATCATCGGGTACGTTTCGTAGCTTAAGTACGGTCAATTTTTCACGACCGCCCAAACAACATCAACGGAGGAAATCTTATGGCACGAAAACTTGATGAAAAAAAGGTGGCCATTCTCGTGACGGATGGCTTCGAACAAGTAGAGATGACAAAGCCGCGTGAGGCGCTTGATGAGGCCGGGGCAGAAACAAAAATCGTTCGCTAAAGTCCGGCAAAATCCAGGGAATGCATCATGCCGACAAAGGCGACAAATTTGATGTCGATCTTACATTCGACGAGGCGCGCCCTGAGGAATTTGACGCACTCATGATCCCCGGCGGATTAATGAATCCCGACGCCTTGCGCTCGAATGAGGACGCACTGGAGTTTACGCGACATTTCTTCCGCGAAGGCAAACCCGTGGCGGCCATTTGTCATGGTCCCTGGGTCCTCATCGACGCTGGCGTCGCGCGCGGCAGAACGCTCACTTCGCGGCCCGCGATCAAAACGGATGTAAATAACGCCGGGGGCAACTGGGTCGATAAGGAAATCGTCGTTGACAATGGCTTGGTGACCAGCCGCAAGCCGGATGACATTCCAGCGTTTAATAAAAAAATGATCGAGGAGTTTTGCGAAGGTCGTCACGAGGCTGCGGCCGCAGCAGCTTCAGGCGCGCTCGAATCCTGAGTTCCAGCGCAGGAGCCGTAAACACGGCGATCCTGGCTGTCCGTCACGCGGGCATCTATGCCCGCGCGCAAGCTGGAAAGTTTACTCGACGAAACAGGCTCGCCGCATTGAGTCCGTCCGGTGGCGGACAAGATGCCCGTGTTACGCCATCCCCGCGCCGGGCGATGAAGTCTACACCGGCCAAATTGCTTGCAACTTCGGCTGGGGCTTTCACCTTTGGTCGTCCCAAGGTGCTTCATGACGACGGCTAACAAGATCACTGTTGTCCGGATTTTGATGATCCCGGTTTTCGTCACGATGGCCATCTATTACGGCCAAAGCATTCAGCGCGGCGAACCGCTCGAATGGCAGCGCTTTACTGCCATCGCCATTTTCCTGATCGCTGCAGTCAGCGATGGTTTGGACGGATATGTCGCCCGTCACTACAACCAGAGAAGTTCGCTTGGAGTCATTCTCGACCCGATTGCGGACAAAGGCCTGCTGCTGAGCGGCATCATCACATTGAGCATCAGTAATTGGAGCGACATCGATCCCGACTACGGGAAATTCCCAGCATGGTTTCCCGTTCTGGTTATCACGCGCGATGCCGTCATTGTCGTCGGCGCCGCCGTTCTGTATTTGCTCAACGGCAAAGTGCAGGTCAAACCGCGGTGGTCGGGTAAAGTTGCCACCGTTTGCCAGATGATTGCGATCGGATGGGTGATGCTGCAATTCCGTTTTGTTCCGTTGTTTTACATTGTGATTGGCGCTGGATTTTTCACGCTCCTGTCCGGCGTGGTTTACGTGATGGATGGCGTGCGCCAATTGCAGGCCGAAGGCCATGCGCACGCGACAAAGCATTAAGGCCGGTGTCTGTTAATGAACCGCGCCGCGATTAATCTGCCGAACGTCGCGATCGTCGGCCGGCCTAACGTCGGAAAATCAGCCCTGTTTAATCGACTGATTGGCCGCCGCGTCGCCATCGTGCATGATCAACCCGGCATCACGCGCGATCGCATCTCAGCCGTCTGCACGCGCGGAACTCAGCCGTTTGTCGTGTGGGACACCGGCGGGATTGCGGGGGCAGGCGAATCCGAATTGACCGCGCAGGTTCGACTGGCAGTGCAGGAAGCCATTCGCCAAAGCGACGTCTTGCTTTTTCTGGTCGAGGGGAAAGATGGTTTGTCGCCGATCGATCAGGAACTCGCGCGCATGCTGCGCAGGTCACACAAGCCGGTCGTTCTCATCATTAACAAGATCGACAACGAGAGACAGGAAAATCTGGCAGCTGATTTCGCATCGCTTGGATTTCAACAGAGTCATTCCATCAGCGCGGAGCATAATCGCGGCCTTTCCGAATTGCTCGAAACCATATGTCAGCTTCTCCCCTCGCCCGTCGCTGCGGCAGACATCAAACATCAAACGTCAAACTCCAAACCTCGAATCGAGATAGCGATTATCGGTCGCCCAAACGTCGGCAAATCTTCGCTTATCAATTCAATTTTGCGCAGCGAACGCGCCATTGTAAGCGAGCTGCCCGGGACCACGCGCGACAGCGTCGATATTTCTTACCAATGGGGCGGTCAGGAGTTTTTGTTTATCGACACGGCGGGAATTCGCAGACGCGGCAAACAATCAAGCTCAGTTGAAGTCTTCAGCGTCATGCGCGCGGAACGAAGCATCCGACGCGCCGATCTCTGCATTCTCATTGTCGATCTTACCATGGGTGTGACGGCCCAGGACAAACGGATCGCAGGCCTGATTCAAAAGGCGCGCAAAGCCGCAATTGTTGTCTTGAACAAATGGGATTTGATCAAACCGAAGCGCAGGGAAAAGCGGACAATCGCGCAACTCGCCGATGAAACCCGCGCCAGAATCTTCTTTCTCGAATACGCGCCCGTCCTGGTTGCGTCCGCGCTGACCGGCGAAAACATCGAAAAGCTGTTTGCGCTCATCGAAAACGTCCGGCGTACGGCGCAACAGCGCATCGGCACTGGAGTTCTGAACCGGTTATTACGAGCTGCCTTCGCTGCCAATCCGCCCCCGATGATCTCCGGCCGGCGCCTCAAATTATTTTACGCCGCGCAAACAAGGAGCGGCGGTTTCCAAACCGCCGAAGGTGCGCTTGAGAAAGGGCGGCTCCTTGCAAAGCAGCGCCGCGATCTTTCGCCGCCCGAGTTCGTCCTTTTCGTGAACGAGCCTCGTTTGTTGCCCGAAATCTATCGTCGCTATCTCGAAGCGCGTATTCGCGAAGCGCAACCATACACTGGATTGCCGATCATCCTGACATTGCGTCCGCGTAGCGAAAGTGTAACGAGAGCGTCTGCTTGCGAACGAAATAAATAGGAAGCTAGAGGAGGTTTGCGCCACGTTTGATCGAACATTCTCCTCATTGGACGTGTCTTACCACACCGACATGAAATCTACCCAAGAAATTACGGCCCAAGTGCGGGAGCTGGACCAATGGATTCCGGGATTGCGCCAGCAGGTTGGACACGTTGTGGTGGGCCAGAAGTATTTGGTTGATCGTCTTTTGCTCGGCCTGCTCGCCAATGGTCACATCCTGCTCGAGGGCGTGCCGGGGCTCGCCAAAACGCTCACGGTAAAGACCATGGCCGCGTGCATTCAAACCGGCTTTCAAAGACTGCAATTCACGCCCGATCTTTTGCCCGCAGATTTAATCGGCACTCTTATTTATAATCCCCGCACAGGCGAATTTACGACCAAGCTCGGGCCAATTTTTTCCAACTTAATCCTGGCCGACGAGATCAATCGTGCGCCGGCAAAAGTGCAGAGCGCCTTGCTGGAAGCGATGCAGGAGCGGCAGGTCACCATCGGCGAAAAAACATATCTCCTCTCCGATCCGTTTCTGGTTCTGGCGACGCAAAATCCGATCGAACAGGAAGGAACGTATCAATTGCCTGAAGCGCAGCTCGACCGATTCATGTTCAAATTGAACATCGGCTATCCGCAGAAAGCCGAGGAGCGAACCATCCTCGATTTGATGGCGACTTCGGCGCCCGATTTGCGAGTGAATCCCGTGATTGAACCGCAGCAAATCATTGCCGCCCGGGACGTAGTTAACCACATTTACATCGATGACCGCGTCAAAGATTACATTGTCGATGTTGTCTGGGCGACGCGCGAACCCGCAGCCTACAACCTGCGGCTCGAAGGGCTCATTCGTTATGGTGCATCGCCCCGCGCCACGATCTATCTTGCGCTCGGCGCGCGCGCTCACGCGTTTCTGAACGGCCGCGGTTACGTTACCCCGCAGGACGTGAAAAGCATCGGGCCCGACGTGTTGCGGCACCGCATCATCGTCAGCTACGAAGCGGAAGCGGAAGCAGTTACCAGTGAGACGATCATCGAGCGGATTTTTGCAGGGCTTGCTGTCCCGTGATGAATCCGAAAAGTTAGCAATGCGCCATCAAGATTATTTCGTTTACATCCTCACAAACCAAAGACACACGGTCCTGTACATCGGGATCACAAACGATTTGGGGCGGCGTCTGTGGGAGCACGGCGCGAGTCGCAAGACGCACTTCGCACGGCAGTACAATGCGGACAAACTGATTCACTTCGAAGCCTTTTCCGATCCGAGAAGCGCGATTGCGCGAGAGAAACAGTTGAAGCGTTGGCGACGAAGCAAAAAGGAGACGCTAATCGCGAAATCAAATCCCGAATGGCGGGATTTGATCGCCAAGATGTGGGCCGTCAAATGAAGCTCAAGCTAATCCAACGGGCTCCCTCGACTGCGCTTCGCTCCGCTCGGGATGACGGAGGTGGGCGCGCGCAGACGACAGCCGAGATTCTTAAAAAAATCCGCGCTCTCGAAATAAAAACACGCGGCCTGGTCGAGACCGCCTTCGCCGGCGATTACCACAGCGTGTTCAAAGGGCGCGGGATGAATTTTGAAGACGTGCGCGAATATCAGCCGGGGGACGAGATCCGCGCGATCGACTGGAATGTGACGGCGCGCATGGGCACCGCGTTTGTGAAAAAATTTACCGAAGAACGCGAGCTTACCGTCATGCTCGTTGTTGACGTCAGCGCCTCCGGAAATTTCGGGAGCGTTTCCCAATCCAAGCGTGAGTTGGCGGCGGAGGTCGCCTGTTTGCTCGCCTTCAGCGCGATTCGTAACAACGACAAGGTCGGCCTCATTCTCTTCACCGACCGTGTTGAACTTTTTATTCCGCCCAAAAAAGGCCGATCGCACACGCTGCGGCTGATCCGCGAGATTCTGTTTTTTGAACCGCAGGGACGCGGGACAGAACCGGCACTGGCGCTCGATTATCTGAATAAGATCGTCACGCGACGCGCGGTAGTCTTTTTCATCTCGGATTTTCAAGCCCCGGATTTTTCGCGAGCGCTGGCAATCAGCGGGCGGCGACATGATTTCGTGGCCATCCATATTCATGACGAGCGGGAAAAGGCGTTACCGAATATCGGCATCATTTCTCTGGAAGATGCTGAGACCGGCGACCAAATCGAGATTAATACCGCGGATCGCGCGACGCGGATCCGTTTCTCGGATCTGGTCAATGAACAGGGAACCGAGCTTTCGCGCACGCTCCGGCGGAACAACATTGACGCGATCGCGCTACAGACGGGGAAGGATTACTTGCCGCCGCTGCGGTCGTTCTTCAAACAGCGCGGGCGCCGGCTCGGTGTTCGATGAAGAAGCAATGGAGTGGTGGAGCAATGGAGTGCTGGAGTAATGGAACGCTGAGGTAACGGGATGAATTCGTCCGCCAGTACTCTATTACTCCAATACTCCATTACTCCATCGGTTGCGCTGGCCGCCGAAGAATTTCACGATATCGCGCCGCCGGTCGATTACTCGCTGATTCCGCCGTGGCTGATTTTTCTGGGAGTGTTCGTCTCACTCACAGTTATTGGATTGCTCGTCTGGTTTATTGCAAGGGCCTTGCGGCGCCCGGCGCCGATTCAATCTCCGCGCGACCGCGCTCTGACAAGACTCGAGCAGATGCGGCCTGAGATTGAAAAGCTAGATCCATATCGGTTTAGCATTCGCGTCTCCGACATTCTTCGGCGTTACGTGACGGAGCAGTTCAACTTACCGGTCACCCGGCAAACGTCCGTTGAGTTCTTAGCGGGACTTAGAAGCTCTTCGCCTTTCTCGGAGGATGAGAAATCGCTGCTCGAAGATTTCCTGAACCGGTGCGACCTGATCAAATTCGCGCGCTACGACGCGACTTCGGCGGACAGCCAATTACTGCTGGACGAAGCGTTTCGTTTTGTGGAAGGAGGGCAACTTGCGACTGTTTGATTGGTGGACGGCAAACAGCGCATTGACCTTCGCGCGTCCATGGCTGCTTTTGTTACTGCTCGCAATTCCGTTGCTCGCCTGGTTGCGCGGAAAGCGCGGCCCGGCGGCAGCGTTGACATTTTCATCAACAGCGAGCCTTCGAGCCATTGGGAAAAGGAGCGCCGCCCGCGCCGGGAAAATTCTGCGGACGTTGCTGCTGGCAGCCATCGCGATTTTCGTAGTTGCGCTGGCCCGCCCCCAACTGGGCAAGAGTCTCACTCAGATCGAAGCTAGCGGGATTGACATTATGCTTGTGCTCGACGTGTCCGGATCGATGCTTACGAAAGATTTCGCAATCGGCGGCGAAGAGGCGACTCGCGTAGACGCAGTCCGCGAAGTGACGCGTAAATTCATCGAGGCCCGCCCTAACGATCGCATCGGCATCATTGCGTTCGCAGGCCGTCCGTACGTCGTAAGTCCGATGACCCTCGACCACGATTGGCTGTTGCAAAACCTGGAGAGAGTGCGAATCGGGCTGGTCGAGGACGGCACCGCAATTGGTTCGGCCATGGCAGCCGCAGGCAGCCGGCTAAATGATAAACGAGCAAAGAGTCGTGTGCTCGTGCTCTTGACCGACGGGGAAAATAATGCCGGAAAAATTTCGCCGAATACGGCAGCGGAAGCGGTGAAAGCACTGAAAATTCATTTTTACGCGATCGGCGCCGGAATCAATGGAATCGCGCCGGCACCAATATTCACCGCAAGAGGCCCGTTAACCGACGCCTTGGGCAATATGCTTTATGAAAACCAGCCCGTTCATTTTAACGAAGCTGGTTTGCGAGAGGTTGCGAAGATTGCTGACGGCAAATTCTTCCGGGCAACCGATACCGAGTCGCTCGAGGAAATTTATAACGATATCGACAAGCTGGAGAAATCGACCGTGAGCGTGAAGAAATATCAACAGTACCGTGATTTGTTTCCGCTGTGCCTCATGAGCGGCTGCGGTTTGTTGCTCGCGCAGATTTTGCTGTCGCAAACGATCTGGAAGAAATTGCCGTGATAAAGGCGTTGAAGCGTTTAAGCGTTGAATCGCCTGCTCGCGAATCCTTTTCGGAGTTAAAACGGGCGGTCGCGCGGATTGGTAAGGCTTTGACGCTTCAACCCTTCAACGCTTCAACAAACCCATGACCTTTGGCGCACCACAATGGCTTTGGGGATTGCTTTTGATCCCGATCCTGATCGCGTTGTTTATTCGCGCGGAGCAGCGCGGACTCCGGCGGTTGCAGGAGTTTGTTTCAGCGCGCCTGCTGCCACAGCTTGCAGGAACGGTAAATCGTCCCCGGCGCATCGTGAGATTTGGAATGCTGCTGCTTGGTCTTTCCCTGGCTCTGGTCAGCCTCGCCCAGCCGCGATGGGGTTACACATTTGAAGACGTAAAACGGAAAGGGCTCGACTTGCTGATCGCAGTGGACACATCGCGTAGCATGCTTTCCAATGACGTCCAGCCCAATCGGATCGAGCGCGTCAAGCTTGCGACCCAGGATCTGATCAATGAGTTGCAAGGCGACCGTGTCGGCTTGATTGCTTTTGCCGGACGCGCCTTTTTGCAGGCGCCGCTCACGATTGATTACGAAGCGGTGATGGAGTCGATCAACGATCTGGACACCCAGACGATTCCCGAGGGGGGGACAAACATCTCGAGTGCCATTGACCTTGCTACACAGAGTTTCGGGAAAAGCGCGGTCGGAAATCGGGCCCTCATTATTTTCACCGATGGCGAAGAATTAACCGGCGATGCCGTGAAGGCGGCGAAAGCCGCGGCAGACGAGAGCGTCCGTATTTTCACGGTCGGTGTCGGCACGCCGCAAGGGTCGCTCATTCCTATAATCAGCGAAAACGGCGAAACGGCTTTCGTCAAAGATTCTGCGGGTCAGGTCGTGAAATCAAAGCTGGACGAAAAACCTTTGCACGAAATCGCCCAGGCCACTGGCGGATTTTATGTCCATCTGGAAAACGGACCGCGCACGATGCAGCAGATTTACAATGAAGGACTGGCAAAGATGCAGGCTGCCGAGATCGATGTGCGTTTGTCGCGCCGCCCGATTGAACGTTATGAATGGCCGTTGGGCGCGGCAGTTATCGCGCTCGCGTTGTCGATCTTGATCGGCGAGCGCAAACGCGTGCGTGAGAGAAATTACGTTCCCTCCCCTGGGAAAGCGATCCCGAAAACTGTCGGGATTGCGCTCGCCATTTTTTGCTGCCAAATCGCTTACGCTACGACGTCCGGGCTGAAGGCGTATCAAGACGGCAAGTTCGAAGACGCGTACAGCCAGTTTCAGGAAACGTTAAAGGCGCATCCGCAATCGCGGGCTGAGGATAAGCTTCAGTTCGATTCAGGCACGGCCGCCTACAAATTAAAAGACTACAGCAAAGCGCTGGAATCGTTCAGTCAGGCATTGCTCTCGCGCGACACAGGGTTGCAGAGCAAGAGTCACTACAATCTCGGCAACACACTTTATCAGCGCGGTGAAGTCCAGAAAAACGATGAGAAGAAGCTCAGCGATTGGACAGACGCGCTCGATCATTACGAGCAGACGCTCAAGGCGGAGCCGCAAAACAAAGAGGCAAAAGAAAACTACGATTACGTAAAGAAGAAGATCGAGGAACTAAAAAACAAAAAGCAACCAGAGCAACAACCCTCCCCTTCCCCATCACCGCCGCAGAAGGACAAACAGGACAAGCAGAATCAGCAATCCGGCTCAGGCGGACAAAACCAGAAACAACAAAACCAGCAGCAGCAGCAATCACAAGACCAATCTGGCAGCGGAAAGGATCAACAAGAGCAGCAGAAGGACCACCAGTCCCAGGCAAACAACGAGCAGCAAAAGTCGGAGCAACCAAAGCCGGGCGAATCTCCTTCGCCGTCGCCGAACGAGGAAAAACAGGGAGAGCAACAGCAAAAAGGCGAGGGCGGAGAATCCTCCCCCGCCCGCGGGCCGAGGTCAACGCCCCCGGATACAGGGCAGGAGCAAAACGGCAACGAACAGCCGTTGCCGAGTCCGGGAGAGGGTGAAAACGCCGGGCCATCTGTTACTCCTGCGGAATCGCCGCAGAAAAAATTTGCCGGTAAAGTGAAAGGCGCTGGCGAGGAAAAACCACAAAAACCACCGGACAAAGATGCCCAACCGTCTGAGGCCGAAGTGGAAAAAGAAGGTCAGATGAGCGAACGTCAGGCCGAGGCGCTTCTTGAATCCATGAAAGATGAAGAGGCTCGAGTTCAGCTCAATGAACGCAGGGCAGCGCGTCGTGTCTATAAGGACTGGTGACTCGAAGAGAGTTGATGGTTGATAGTCAATGGTTGATGGAGAAGTCGATGTACCGATCATGGATTCCTATTGCAGTCTTGCTCGGCGCGTTGATCGCAGTGGCGGGCGACGCTGTTGCATTTGCCGATTCGCTGAACGTAACAGCGGTCTTGACCAGTTCCGAAACCGTCCTGGGTGAACCAGTGCAGTTGCAAATTCGAGTCACCGGAGCGCGTGGTGCCGACGCGCCAGATGAGATTGTGGCGGATGGTCTCGAGATTCATCGAACTGGGACATCGCAGCATTTCGAGATGAACAATTTTAACGTGACCTCCAGCGTGGTTTACGACTACACGGTTATGCCGCTCAAGGCCGGGACGTTTACCATCCCACCTCAGAGAATTCGCGTCGGGGGCAATTCACTGAGCACGCCGGCACTCCGCCTGAATGTGGCCGATTCGCCTGGCAGTTCCTCTGCTTCTCGCCCAAGGCAAGGCGCGCAACCAGGCAACGCTGGAAAGCTCGTTTTTGCAGAGCTGATTGTGCCTAAGAAGACGGCCTATGTCGGCGAGATAGTGCCGGCTCAGATTCGGCTCGGATTTGATCCGCGCGCTTATCCCAGGCTTACCGACGGTCCCGAAATTACGGGACAAGGATTTACGGCGCAAAAGTTGCAGCAATCCGGAGAGAACGAGGAGACCGTGGACGGCAGACTTTACCACGTCGTCACATTTAAGACCGCAATCGCTGCCGCGCGCGCGGGAAAATTTGAGATTGGGCCGGTTAAAGCAAAGGCGCAAGTAGTGGTTTCGCGAAGCCGCCGTTCGCCGCGCACGCGTTCCCCGTTCGACTTATTCAATATGGACGATCCGTTCTCAGATCCATTCTTTGCCAATCCGCTTAGCCAATTTGGTGAGCGCCGCGAGATAGAAATCAAGAGTGAACCTGTGACACTTGAGGTAAAACCGCTGCCAACAGGAGCGCCGCCAGGCTTCTCAGGCGCGATTGGGAATTTTACGATGGCAACGGATGCGAAGCCCAAGAGCGTGCAGGTGGGCGATCCAATCACAGTCACATCGGCCATTACGGGGCGTGGCAATTTCGATCGCGTCGGCGCGCCCGTCATTGAGGACGAGGGCGGCTGGCACAAATATCCGTCATCTTCCAAGTTTGCGAAGGACGATGAGGTCGGAATAAGCGGCACAAAAACGTTTGAGACGGTGCTGTCGCCAAACGAGAAAAAACAAAGCCTGCCGGTAATGGCGTTTGCCTACTTCGATCCCGTGAAAGAGCAATATGTGACGCTGCGCAGCGATCCTATCGCGATCAGTGTGCAGGGTGGCGCAGTGGCAGGGGCAAGCCCTGCTGCCGTCCCGCCGGGGTCAACGCCCCACGGTAAAGCAACAAAGTCGACTACGGCGACAAAGCCGCAGGATATTTTGTATCAATTGACGGAGCGACCCAAAGTGGTGCAATCTTTTGCGCCTCTTTACGCGCGGCTGGCTTTCTGGTCGGCACAGTTGATTCCGCTACTTGCGTTGCTCGGGTTGATCGGCTGGAAAATTCGGCAAGCCAGAATCGATAATCGCGAGGCGCGCCGGATCGCTGCGCTGCAACATGAAGCTGCCGAGCTGATGCGCAAATTGCATCGTGGCGATGCAACGCCACGTGAATATTATGCGGAGGCTTCGCGAGTTGTTCGGGTAAAAGCGGCGCTGGCGTCTG
>QHOW01000025.1 GCA_003219435.1 Verrucomicrobiota bacterium
GATTTCCGCGTTCATGAGCGAACTAACCAGTCCATCCGGACGCAAGTTTTGCGTGCGCATGGAGGACCGAAAATAAGCCGTCATCTCTTCCGTGGTCTTCAAAATTTTCGGCGCGCGGTCAGGATTATGTTGGAAGTTCCCCAGCACTTCCGCGAAGTCTTGCGACCACAGCTTCAATTGATGATGGTCTTCGACCGGCACGCCGAGCATCTCGGCGCTAACAATGCACGGTAGTGGCTCGGCCAAGTCCGCGATTACATCTATGCGTCCCTTGCGCCGCACCCTGGCAACCAAATCCTTCACGATCTCGCGGATATGGGCTCGCAGCGCTCCTACCCGTTGGGGGGTGAAAGCTGCTGAGGCGAGGCTGCGAATCCGCGCATGCTCCGGAGGATCCAAAAAGAGCATCTGCTTCACCATGACTTTGGCCACCGGGTTCAGCACCTCGAGCCCGAGCGCCGTGAGTTGCTCCGCCGTCGGCGCGCGCTGCGCCGAAAAATCCCGCAGCACCCGAACGACATCCGCATAACGAGTAACGACCCATGAGTGCAAGAAGGGATCCCAGTGCACCGGGTCCTCGCGGCGAAGGCGGTGGTAGAGTCGATACGGATCTGCCAACACCTTCGGATCCAGCAAACGAAACAAGCTCAGCTCGGCAGCTGTCTTCTTCGCATAAGACGTGACGCCGGATCCTGTCATTGCCTTACGCTGATTGCGGCTGGCGTGTCGAATCCAGGATACGCAGAACCTCTTTTTCGCTCATCGCTTCGAGCTTGGTGACAAGAAGCCGCTCAATCTCAGCAGACAATTCAGCTACTGTTGGGGCCTCAAAGACAGCGCGCAGGGGCATCTCAATTCCGAATGTGTCGCGCAACCTGGCAACGAGCTGTGCCCCCAAGAGCGAGTGTCCCCCCAGCGAGAAAAAGTTCTCTTCCACGTCAACGTGCTCCAGGTTCAGAAGACGTTCCAACATGCCGGCGACTGTCCTCTCCATCTCTGTCCGAGCAGCGGCGCGCGCTTCTTCGCGCAACGTGTTGCTCTCATCCGCCGCAGGTAGAGACATGCGGTCCACCTTTCCGTTCGGTGTCAGCGGTAGTTTTTCCAGACTAACGAATGTTGCCGGTACCATATAGTCCGGCAGGCGACCGCGAAGAAAGGCGCGCAACGCACGTAACGTGAGGTGAGATCCCGGCACCGGAACCAAATAGCCGATCAACCGTGTATCGCCTGGGGCGACTTCGCGAGCCACAACCACACTTTGCTGAATACCCGGATGCGCATCGAGCGCCGCCGCCACTTCGTTCGGCTCGACCCGGAAACCGTGCACTTTCACCTGCTCGTCAATGCGGCCGACAAAGGCGATCTGGCTGTCGGGTAAAAACCTCGCTAGATCCCCTGTCTCGAAAAGCCGTTCATCTGGTCTGTCACTGAACGGATTCGGAATGAACCTTTCTGCCGTCAACTCCGGACGGTTCCGATAACCGCGCGCCACACCCATACCTCCGATGTGAAGTTCACCAGCTGTTCCCGCCGGCACTTGGTTGCCTGATTCATCCAAAATGTAAACCTGCGTATTGGCGATGGCGTAGCCAATCGGTGGTAGTTGATCGGTTGAGGCGCTCGAATGAACTGGACCCGACGTGGCCACCACCGTGCATTCAGTCGGGCCATAGTTGTTGACTAACAGAAACGGCAGTCCAGCTGGTGGATAAAGGTGGAGCGTATCTGATCCAGTGAGCATCGTACGCAAAGCAGCCTCGGATGGCCACGGTAGCGTCAAGAGACGCTCGGCGAGCGGCGTCGGGATGAAAGCGATTGTGATCCTCTGCGCAACGAGCCAATCTCGCAGCAATTCCGGATCGCTCACCGTTTCGTCCTCAGCGAAGTACAGGCTCGCGCCGGTCGCTAAGTACGGCCAGATTTCCCACACCGCCGCGTCGAAACACACGTTGGCGACTTGGCTCGCGCGATCACCCGCCGTCACGCCAAAGGCCTGCTGATGCCAATGTACGAGGTTCAAGAGGCTCTCGTTTGTGATCTCCACGCCCTTCGGTTGCCCGGTCGAGCCCGACGTGTAGATCACATAGGCTAGGTTCTTAAGCGTTGCCGCGGCCTTCATGGTAGCGGCCTGGGCAAAAGGCGGGAGCGCAGCGGCTCGCCCGAGATCGTCAAGAAGAATTGTGTGGTAAATGCCTTTTGGTAACCGCTCCTTTATGCGCTGTCCGGTCACCACCAACGGAGCCTGGCCATCTTCCAACAAAAACGCGAGCCGCGCCGCGGGATAGGTTGGATCCAAGGGTAGGTAGGCTCCTCCGGCTTTCAGAATCCCCAGCGCGCCCACTACCATTTCCGGCGAACGCGGCATACATAATCCAACTACCACCTCAGGGCCGACGCCCAACGTCCGGAGCACATCCGCAAGCGCGCTCGCCCTCTCGTCCAGTTCCTGGTAGCTCCAGACGCGGTTTGTAGACGCCAAAGCAATTGCGTCAGGCGTGGCAGCTGCCTGGAAAGCTACCAGCTCGGCGACAGTCCCAACTTTGGGGAACGGAGCCGGGGCGCTCCTAAGCTTAGCAATTGTCCTGGCGGGAGACATAGAAATCTAAACGAGCAGAATACATTTGCTAAAGCAAGCGTCAAAGCCCCTGTAATCACAGATTTGACAACCCGGCGGATGGGCGGGGATTCGAACCCCGGGTGCCTTTCGGCACACACGCTTTCCAGGCGTGCACAATAGACCGCTCTGTCACCCATCCCTTTTGCTTCGCTGTAGCGGCTGTTTATGGCCGTCGCACTGTAAAATCCCGGTCGCTAAAGTTTTCAAAGTTGCAGTCGCCGAAACAATTCGTCGAGTGGCAATTGGATGCCGATGTAAAATTTGCCGAACCGGATCGAAACGCATTTTGTAAACGATCGCTTTGATCTGAAATGTGTCGCGAGCAAATAGAGTCACACCCCACTCCGCATCATCCAGACCCGTCGAACCGGTGATGAGCTGTTTCACTTTGCCGGCGAACTCGCGCCCGACGGCGGCGTGCCCTCTCATCAGTTTGCGACGCTCGTCATAGGGAAGCGCATACCAGTTGCGCTGATCGCCGCGGCGCTTGCTCATGTTATAGAAGCAAACTACCGGCCAATCGGGCAGCGTCGGGTAAACGCGCTCTTGCCGGTAATGTTTTATTCGTTCACGAAATGTCGTCAGAGCTTCGTCGAGTTTTGCGGGATCATTACGGACGCTCGACTCGAGCGTTTGCACGTATTCTTCTTCGGTCGTGATGTACTCGCTTTCCTCGGTTAGCGATAAATAACTATAAACCGGCATCAGGGCGTCTGCGCCAAGTGAAAGCGACAATCGCTTCTCGATCCTGTTGGCGTTGTGCAGGTCTGGCGTGATCAGCATGAAGCCGACATCGGCTTTCGGTGTCACGATCCCCAGCGTGAGCAACTGCGTCGAATCCATCGCACGCACCTCCTGCAGGAGCGAGGAGAGATTCGTTTTCGCGGCATTTTGCTCTTCGCGACTGAGCAACTGCCATTGCCCGAACTCGACCCGGTAAAACAAATGCAGACAATGCCAGCCTTCTTCTGGAACCAGCGCACTATTCTTGTCAGTCATCGCGCTAGTCTCCGCTGCGAAAATTTCCGGTCAAGGGTAGCGCACGCGTCTCGCGTGCTGGCGAGCGCGTCCCGCGATCGCGAACTTTTCTTTGGCTTCCATTTACTCGCACGGGTGAGGGCAGGGCAAAAGTTCGTTTTGGCGCGACGCCAAAACCAGCACGCGAGACGCATGCGCTACCCGGACTGCCTTTCATCCGCGACGACGCCCTGTGTTTTTCGGCAGATGCGCCATGCAATATTCCTCGCCGTCGCGCGCGACACGGAAATCGAGATTCGGATCGGTCAACTCGGTCGCGCCGCAGACTGCGCATTTGTGAAGCGGTTCGGCGTCGCTCCGTGCGTGCGATTCGAAGCGCTTGCGCCGGGCCGAGACTTCGGTGCGATGCCGGGCTTCGTGAATAATTTCCGGGCCGAAGAAGATCAGATAATTGGCAAACGCGGCTACAAGCGCCATGCGATAGGAAGGCCCATTGACGACGAACCCGAAAAGCAAAAACGCGCCCATGATCCACGCCAGCCATTTGATCTTCATCGGCAGAACAAAAAGGATGTAGATCACTTCGTCGGGATAAAACCGGGCAAAAGCGAAAAACAACGACACAATCAGCATGCCGTTCGAAAATTTTGCGCCGAAGAAAAACGCCGCGGCCGTCGTGCCGATCATGCCGACAAGAAAATAGAGAGTAAGCCGGAACGCGCCCCATGCTCGCTCAAGGCCTTCGCCAATAAACCAAAGAAACCAGAGGGCGAGAATGACCCAAAGACTGAGCGTCTGCGGAAGAAAAATATACGTAATCAGCCGCCAGACTTCGCCATGGAGGATACGCGGCGGATCCAGATCGAGGGCAAACCGGAAATCAGGATTCAGCCAGATCAGCCCCCACACGAGCGCCGTTAAGCCGACAATAATCCGTGTCAGTCCGGGTATGCCGAGAAAGCCAAAACGGCGTTCGAGTTTATCCAGCCAAGTCATTCAGTTGCGGGAGCATTGCGCACTCCATTTGTGAAGTCTAGGCTTTGCGCGTGAGCGAAGCCGCACAAAGACGGACTCCACTTTACAATGAACACGTGCGGCTTGGCGCGAAAATTGTGCCGTTCGCGGGATGGCTCATGCCGGTGCAATACACCGGCATCGTCGACGAGCATCAGGCCGTGCGAAGCAAAGTCGGCATTTTCGACATTTCGCACATGGGCCAACTGATTGTCGAAGGAAGCGGCGCGCGCGAATGGCTCAACACCATGCTCACAAACAACATCGACAAACTCGATGTCGGAACAGGTCAATATACTTTCCTGCTAAACGAACGCAGCGGAATCATCGATGATCTGATTGTTTACCGGATCGACGAGCAGAAATTTCTGCTCGTCGTGAACGCAGCCCGCACGGATGAAGATTTCGCCTGGCTGCAAGAACATCTCAAGGAGGGGCGGTCTCCAGACCGCCCCGGCGGCTGGAAAGCCGCCGCTCCTTGTAAACTCGAAAATCGCAGCGCGGAGTTTGGTGGAGTGGCAATTCAGGGGCCGCGGATTGCGGAATTATTTCACACGTTGTTCGGCGATGACGTCGATCTTCCGCCGCGAAACCACATTGTCGATCTTCCGTTCGACGGAACGAACGTTTCGGTGGCGCGGACCGGTTACACCGGAGAGGACGGCGTTGAAGTCTTCTTTCGCACAGCGGATGCGGTGATATTTTGGAATGCCGCCCTCGGAAAAGGAAAGCCGTTCGGAATCAAGCCGTGCGGACTCGGCGCTCGCGATACGTTGCGCCTGGAAATGTGTTACCCGCTAAACGGCTCCGATCTTGCGCCGGAACGCAATCCAATCGAAGCGGGGCTCGGCTTCTTTGTCGATCTGTCTAAGCCAAATTTCATCGGGCGCCATGTTCTCCTTCAAACAAAAGAAAACGGCCCGCGAGAAAAGCTAGTCCCATTTCGGATGAAAGAAAAAGGGCCGCCGCCGCGGCCGCATTACGCGGTTTTTCAAAACGGGGAGCGCATTGGCGAAGTGACAAGTGGCACCCTTTCTCCGAGCTTGAACTGGGGCGTCGGGATGGCGTATGTCTCGACCTCGCACGCGAAGATCGGCGCGCAGATCGACATTGAAATTCGCGGCCAGAAATTTCCCGCTACCATAGAAAAGAAACCACTCTACAAAAAATCATGAATGTCCCCGACGATTTGCTTTACACCGAGAGCCACGAATGGATTAAACGCGAAGGCGACAACGTCCGTGTTGGAATTACCGATCACGCGCAATCTGAGTTGACCGACGTAGTTTACGTCGAGCTGCCAAAGATGGACGGGCAAGCGAACGCGAAGGAAGCAATCGCAGTGGTGGAATCAGTGAAAGCGGCGAGTGACATTTACGCGCCCGTGAAAGGAACCGTTGTCGAAGTAAACAAAGCGCTCGAAGCAGATCCGGGCTTGATCAACCGCGAACCCTACGGTCAGGGCTGGATTTTCATTCTTAAGATTGAGAACGCCGACGAGCTGAAAAATCTAAAAAACGCCGCGGCTTACAAAAAGCAGATCGGATGAACGCATCGTCGTGGCGGAAAAGTCCGTTTCGGCGAGGGCGCCGAAACCAGCACGCGAGGCGCGTGCGCTCCCCAATCCGTTGAATCCGCGTGATCCGCGGTTGAATTTGATCTTTACTGACGAACAGTCGCTCGAATGTAGTGCAGAACTTCGTTGACACGCCTAGAACCTCGCCCTTTTCTCCTGGCTAATCTGTGCTTAATTTCTCGTTTGCCCGTGAGCAGCAAACCGAAGCAGCGCGAGACAGAGCCTAACTTTGAGCGAGCGATGGAGCGTCTCGAAGGGATTGTCGAGCAGATGGAGTCGGGCAAATTGCCACTGGAAGATCTAATCGTGCGCTATGAAGAAGGAATGAATCTGGTGAAAATTTGCCAGGAACGGCTTGCCAACGCGGAACAAAAGATCGAGATCATTGCCCGCGACAACGCCGGCAAGACGACAGTTAAGGATTTCGAGGCAACGCCCGAGCCGGCAGCGTCGGCCAGTGTGGTCGAACCCCAAAACAGCAATGACGAAATCCAACTCTTCTGAAACCTCCGCGACTTCTGACGCGACAGTGGCGCCAACCCGATTGCTGGACGGAATCCGTTCGCCCGCAGATGTCAAGGCGCTGCGCGAACAAGACCTGCCCCAGCTCGCGCAGGACGTGCGTGATGAGCTGATCAAAGTTCTTTCTCAAACCGGGGGACATCTGGGACCGAATCTGGGCGTAGTCGAGCTGACCATTGCGCTGCATCGTGTGTTCGACACGCCGCGCGACCGCTTTGTCATGGACGTCAGCCACCAGGGTTATGTCCACAAGATGTTTACCGGGCGACTCGATCGTTTTCACACGATGCGGCAATTCGGCGGTCTGAATGGCTTTCTTTTGCGCACAGAAAGCGAACACGATTGCTACGGCGCCGGTCACGCCGGCACGGCGCTTTCCGCTGGGCTCGGCATGGCTGTTGGGCGCGATCTGCGCGGCGGCGATGAAAACATTGTCGTAATCGCGGGCGATGCCGCGTTCACCTGCGGAATCAGTTACGAAGCGCTCAACAATGTCAAGACGCATACCAAACGTTTTATCGTTGTGCTCAACGACAACGAGTGGTCGATCGCAAAAAACGTGGGCGCGATCGCTAATTACCTAAACAGCATCGTGGCGAATCCCACATACGCGCATCTGCACGATAAGGCGCGCGATTTCGTCCAGGCGATTCTTGGAAAAACCGGCGTGCAGCTCGCGCACAAGGTAGAGGAAAGCGTCAAGGGTTTGCTCGTGCCGAGCGTTATTTTTGAAGAACTCGGTCTGCGCTACTACGGCCCGATCGATGGACACGATATCCCGTTATTGATCCGGACATTCGAGTTTTTGAAAACCCAGGAGGAGCCGGTGCTCCTGCACATTCTCACCAAGAAGGGTAAAGGGTACGAACCGGCCATTAAACAACCCGACAAATTTCACGGTCTCGGCAAATACAAGATCGAGAGCGGCGAGACTGCCCCGACAACGACTCCGACTTATTCGGAAATCATTGGCAAGACACTAGCGAAATTTGCGGAGACCAATCAGAAGCTCGTCACCATCACGGCAGCGATGCCGAGCGGGACCGGCCTTTCGCACTTCGCCAAGGCGCATCCTGCTCGCTACTTCGACGTCGGCATTGCGGAAGAGCACGCCGCGCTTTTCGCCTGTGGATTGGCGACGCAGGGCCTGACGCCCTTTCTCACTATCTATTCCACGTTTTTCCAGCGCGCTTACGACATGGCGATTCACGACATGGCGATTCAAAAACTAAACGTCAGGCTGTGCATGGACCGCGCTGGATTGAGCGGCGACGATGGCCCGACGCATCATGGATTGTTCGACATTGGTTATCTGCGCCACATCCCGAATTGGGTGCACATGCAGCCGAAGAACGAAGACGAATTCGTCGACATGCTCTGGACAATGGCGCACTACAACTCCGGTCCAATCGCCGTCCGCTACCCGCGCGGCCCCGGGACGGGTGCGCAAATCAAACCGGAGCCGAAACTTCTTGAGATTGGCAAGGCGGAAGTCGTGCAACACGGCCGCGATGTGGCCATCTTTGGATTGGGCAACATGTTTGAAGTTGCCGAAGAAGCCGCGCGCAAACTGGAAGAGAAAGGAATTTCCGTTGCGCTGATCAATCCGCGCTGGATCAAGCCGATGGACACCGGCACGCTCGAATTTTTCGCTCGCAGCGTCGAAGTCGTCTGCACGATCGAAGATCATGTTTTGCATAACGGGTTTGGCTGCGCGGTGATGGAACATCTGCACTCGCAAATGATCAATACGCCCGTGGTGCGAATCGGTTGGCCCGATCAATTCATCGAGCATGGCGCCGTTCCAATCCTGCGCAAAAAACACGGCATCACCGCTGACGCATTAGTCGAAAAGGTTTTGCCTCTTCTCCGCAAAAAATCCAGTCTTCGACCCTCAGTTGCCTGAGTTTGGCTCTCCAACGTAGGCACAAAACCGAGAAAACAGTGTCGCGTCTGCTAGTCGCACTAGATGACGTATTAAACTATACAAAGGAACTCGGTTAAAGTCTCGACTCGCACTAATCGGAGTGAACGATGGGCATTGCTGAACGTGATTACATGCGGCGAGACGACCGAGCGCCGCAGATCAAGTGGGGGCATGTACTGTTCCTTCTAGTCGGCGCAATCCTCCTGATCGCATTCGGCGTGCAATATTGTTCAAGCACGGCCAAGAAGGACCGTGAGCTTACGAAAGGCTCTCTGGTCCTAAATGTTAACGAAGCGACAGCTGCGGAATTGCAAACGTTGCCTGGCGTTGGGTCCCGCGCGCGCGGATTATTCACTATCGGCCGTATCAGTCCGTGGATGGGCTTTTCGAAAAGCGCGCGTTGCCAAAGACCGTCGTTGATGCAAATCGCACCTTGTTGAAGACAACCGGCAAGAACGAGCGAACAGCGCGCCACCATTGATCAAAAAGCGAAGGGCGCCTTCGTTTCCGAAAACGCCCTTCATATTTCGATGGCGGTAAGCCGAATTCTGTCGGCGTGATTGCTCACGCGGATGATCATTTATCTCACCCGGATTTCTCCGAGAGTCCGATGAAGTTTCGGCGGTCATAGACCGCCGCTACAGCATCGTGATGCGACGATACCCGAGGATTTTTAGCGGACCGGCTGCCCTTCCTCTGTTTTGTCTTGCACCACATGGGGTTCTTCCTGCCTCGCGAATTGCTCCGCGAGCGGTGAGCTCTTACCTCGCCTTTTCACCCTTGCCTGTGCCTTTGTTGCCAAAGAACCGGCGGTGTCTTTTCTGTGACACTCTCCGTCACCGCAATTTTACAACCGCGGCGCCCGCGTCTTTTACGCGGCATGTCGCCGTATGGTGTTCGGACTTTCCTCCAGCAAGCGTTGCCGCTTACCAGCGATCATCTGCCATCGGCGAGGAATTTAGCACAACTGAGAAAGAAGAAAACAGAACCGCGGATTACGCGGATCAACACGGATAAATCGAACTAGGATTTACGTCTGCGTAATCTGCGGTGAAAAGTTGTTCACGTCCCTTAAAATGGTGGCGGCACGGTCAGAAAGAAAATCGTAATCATAACGAGACTGATCACGAGTTTGGCGATCATTGCGCCGAGACTTCCCAGTAAACTCCCCCAGCCTGCGCGTCCGGCATCGATCATTCTTTTCCCCGCAACAAATTCTCCAAGCACCGCGCCGATCACCGGTCCAATAAACAATCCGGCAATTCCGAAAAAGATGCCAATGAGCGCGCCGACGATCGCGCCGAACAATCCCCATTTCGTCGCTCCAAAATATCTTGCGCCAAAGTAACCACTCACAAAATCGAGGGCGTAGGTCGCGAGGGTCAGCAGCACAAGAACGGCAATGGTTCTCCAGCCAATGCTTTTCTCAGGACCAAGCATAATGCGATGAAGGATCGCGCCAGCCAGAATGATAACTGTTCCCGGAACCAAGGGCAGCACCGTGCCGATAAGGCCGACGGCGAACAGCACTACCGTGACGAACCACCAGAAGAGTTCCATGCAGGCCAGGAATCGTAATCCAAGATTTGTGAATCGAGAAACGTGAGCCAGCCGTCTAACGATCCACGGTTTAACGAATCTCGTTTCACGATCTCCTTTGACCGCTCAAATCTCGATCTTATACTGAAAGTCCCCCTGTTGAACGCAACCCGGAGGATTCATTATGCCACTAGCAGTAGGAACCAAAGCACTAGACTTCACACTATCGACCAAGACCGCCGACGGACCAAAGCAGATCAAACTGAGCGATAATTTCGGAAAGAAAAACACGTTGCTCCTTTTCTTTCCCATGGCGTTCACCGGCACCTGCACGACAGAAATGTGTGAAGTCAGCCAGGGGCTGAACGCTTACACGGATCTAAACGCCGCCGTTTACGGAATCAGCGGCGACAATCCATTCGCACAGGAAGCCTGGGCACAAAAAGAAAAGATTACCGTGCCGCTCCTGAGCGACTACGAACACAAAGTCGCAAAAGCTTATGACGTGATGTACGACTCATTCCTGCCGCAATTAAATCTCGGAATGGCCGGGGTCCCGAAACGCTCCGCCTTCGTCATCGATAAGAACGGTGTGATCCAATATGCCGAGAGCAACGATGACGCAAAGCAGCTGCCCAGCTTCGACAAGATCAAGGTAAAATTGGCAGAGCTGAAATGAGTCGGATTCACCACGAAGGTCACGAAGAGTACGAGGATTGTTTCCCTTCGTGTGCTTCCTGTTCTTCCTGGTACGAAGATGAATGACGAATTCAAGACGCTGAAGAAATTCGACGCGGGCAAAGGCCGCGAAGGTTTTCTCTATTCGCTGCCAGCTCTGGAAGAACAGGGCATCGGAAAGATTTCGCGGCTGCCGATAAGCATTCGGATCGTGCTCGAATCGGTATTGCGTAACTGCGACGGCAAAAAAGTCCGGCGCAAAGATGTCGAGATGCTGGCGAATTGGAATGCAAGATCGTCCGCCAATGAGGAAATCCCGTTCGTCGTCGCGCGCATCGTCCTCCAGGATTTCACGGGCGTGCCGCTCATTGTCGATCTTGCCGCGATGCGCAGCGCAGTAAAACGGCTCGGTGGCGATCCGAAAATCATCGAGCCGCTCGTGCCGGTTGATCTGGTGGTAGATCATTCCGTGCAAGTCGATTTCTTCGGTTCAGCGAATGCCTTACGATTGAATTTGGAAATGGAGTTCAAGCGCAATCGCGAGCGCTATCAGTTTCTGAAATGGGGACAGCAAGCTTTCAAGACTTTCCAACTCATCCCGCCGGGTATCGGCATCGTTCACCAAGTAAATCTCGAGTATCTCGCCAAGGGAGTATTGAGCCAGAAGTCAGAGGTCGGACGTCAGAAGTCGGAAATATTCTTCCCCGACACGCTGGTGGGCACTGATTCGCATACGACAATGATCAATGGGCTCGGCGTGGTGGGCTGGGGCGTGGGCGGTATTGAAGCGGAAGCGGGAATGCTTGGGCAACCGGTTTATTTTCTCACGCCGGAAGTGATGGGCGTGCACATGAGCGGCCAACTGCGCGAAGGCGTGACTGCCACCGATCTGGTGCTTCACATCACGCATTTGCTGCGCGCGCAAAAAGTCGTCGGCAAATTTGTCGAGTTTTATGGTGAGGGCGCAGCATCGCTGCCGGTTCCCGACCGCGCGACGATTGGGAACATGTCGCCCGAGTACGGCGCCACCATGGGCTACTTTCCGATTGATCAGGAGTCGGTGGATTATTTGCGTGCTACAGGACGTAGTGAGGAGCAATGCCGCGCGTTCGAAAATTATTTTCGCGCCCAGAAAATGTTTGGGATGCCGCGGAAAGGCGAAATCGATTACAGCGTCGATATCGAACTTAACCTGGCAGAGGTGCAACCCAGCGTCGCCGGACCAAAGAGGCCGCAAGACCGGATCAGTTTGCCGGAACTTGGGAAGACATTTTGCGAGTTGCTCGAGAAGCCAGTGAGAGATGGCGGCTACGGCAAAAAACACGTCGATCTTCGTGAAAAACATCTCGTGGAATTGAACGGCAGCGCGCCGCGGAATGGCGAGATGGCTTCGAGCGATACAAAAGAAGATCAGGGAATCAATCCCGGTGACGAGCTCAATAAGATCGAGATGATCGCGAACCGGCCGACGCCCGATTCCGGAAGAGAAATTGAAGCCGAATCCAGCGAAGTCTTCGCGCGTGGGCAAAGTCGCATTGGTCATGGCAGCGTCCTGATCGCAGCGATCACCAGCTGCACGAATACCAGCAATCCCAGCGTGATGATTGCGGCCGGTTTGCTTGCGAAAAAAGCGGTCGAACGCGGGTTGCATGTCGATCCGGCGGTGAAAACTTCGCTCGCACCCGGTTCGCGCATTGTTTCCGATTATCTGGAAAAAACCGGATTGCAGAAATATCTCGACGAACTCGGGTTTAATCTCGTTGGCTACGGTTGCACGACTTGCATCGGCAATTCCGGACCGCTCCATCCGAAAATCGAAAAGGCAATCCACGAATTTGATCTGGTTGCTGCCTCGGTGCTTTCGGGGAACCGCAACTTCGAAGCGCGCGTGCATCAAAACATCAAAGCCAATTTTCTGATGTCGCCCCCTCTGGTGGTCGCCTTCGCGTTGGCTGGTCGAGTAGATATCGATCTTTCGCGCGAACCGCTCGGGAGAGACAGGCATGGGGAGGAAACCTTTCTACGCGACCTCTGGCCGAATCTCAGTGAAATCCGGCATACGATGCAATCTGCGCTCGCGCCGGAAACGTTCCGAAAACTTTATCGCGATTTCGCCGATCAAAATCCCAAGTGGAACGAAATCCCCTCGAGCACGGGCGACATTTATGAGTGGGACGAGAAGAGCGATTACATTCACGAACCGCCTTTTTTCGAGAACTTCTCGATGGAGCCTGGACATATCGAGGAAATACGCGGCGCGCGTGCACTTGGGATTTTCGGCGATTCGGTCACAACCGATCACATTTCGCCGGCCGGTGCGATCAAGGCGACGTCGCCGGCGGGACAATATCTGGTTTCGCGCGGGATCGAGCATGTCGATTTTAACAGTTACGGCAGCCGGCGAGGGAACGATCTGGTGATGACACGCGGCACATTTGCCAATGTGCGGATCAAGAATTTGATGGTGCCCGGAACGGAAGGCGGGGTGACAGTGTATCAACCGAGCGGCGGGCAAATGTCGATCTTCGACGCGGCGATGAAGTATACGGAAACGAAAACTCCGTTGGTTATTCTGGCTGGCCACGAGTACGGCACCGGTTCGTCGCGCGACTGGGCAGCGAAAGGAACGCGGTTATTGGGCGTGAAAGCGGTGGTCGCCGCGAGTTTCGAGCGGATTCATCGCTCGAATCTTGTTGGTATGGGTGTCCTGCCATTGCAATTTCCGGATGGGACAAATGCGCAATCGCTTGGACTGGACGGTTCGGAAATCTTTTCGATCATCGGGTTGTCGAATGCAATCAAGCCGGGGCAAACCGTAACGCTGGAGATCGAAGGGAAAGATCGGCAAAAACGCTCGGTGCCAGTGAAGCTGCGGATCGACACGCCGATAGAGATCGACTATTACCGACACGGCGGGATTCTGCCGTTCGTGCTGCGGCAGTTGCTAAAAAAAAAATAAGTTTTTGCTCCAGCGGCGATTCTAGCTGCCGCTCTGGATGAGGCTACTGAAACTGCGCCAGCCACTTTGGCACAGGCCGAGCAACAAATCGTGCCGTCCCACGCTGATACTCAGCAATTTTCCGAAACGGCATGCTCAGATCGGAATTGTCGTAAATTAATACGAGCGGAAGTTGATTGATCGCTGCCTTGAGATTCGCCAGCGTCCGCGCGAATCGGCTTGCCACTTTCTCGGGAGGAACATCATGCCCGCCTTGCGAGACACGCATCGCTACGCGCTCAGCGGAGACAGCGGCGTCGGCAATCCCGATGTAGCAGAGCACCACTGCGTACCCGGAATCAGCCGCATTTTTCAGGAAGGTCACTTTGTCGCCGACCGGATCGGAGAAGACCGTCTCGAATACGAAGTTCTCCCGTTGTCTGAACAGTTCAAGGCGGAGAGCATTCGCCACGGCTGCTGCCTCATACGCATCAATGTCCATTTCCGATCCGATATCGTCAGCATTGATGAACCGGAGGCCGCTCGACCGCAGGTGCACATTGTAAAACGTCGTTTTGCCGGCACCGTTCGGCCCCGCGAGCGCGACAATAATTGGCCGCGCATCCAGGATCGGATGCATTTACTTCTTAGCGCGGCGGCGAAGCGTCTGGAACTGGCGGTTCACAAATCGGCCAGCTGTGCGGGTGCCGTCTTTGTCGATGCGAACAAGGCGACCGCCTTCCTGTTCGTAGTGCGGGAACGGTCGAGTGCGCAGGTATTTTGAGACACGCTGCCGTCCAGCAGGCGCGTCCACGTCTTCCAAACAAGCAGAAAGCGGCTTGTGTTCACCGGCCTTCTGGAGCGCGAGAACCTCCGGCGTTCGCAAGAGAGGTTCGATTGCGCGACCAAGCGCGGCCCAAAACTCAATTTGTCCGGCGATAGATCGCTTGGCAGCATCTGCAACCAAGCGCGCATCGAGTACCAGGTTGTCTGACAATTTCACCGGTTGACTCATGCCCTTAAAAGTAGCGAAATGCTACCACCTCGTCAACCTTCGGTGTTTTCGGCTCGCTCGGTCGCAGATTTGTTCTCCGGCAGTTGGCGATGAGCAGACACGAATTGCACTAATTCACACCAAATAAGCCATGAGCAGACACGAATTGCATCTAATTCACACCAAAGCCCTAACTTCTGCGATAGCGCCAGCTACTTCTTCTGACCGCGTCCAGCAATGGCGATGAATCCAGCTCCGCCATCTCCGCTCGGGTGAAGGGGAAAACGTCCGTCGGAACTGGAAAGCCACGGGGAAGAAAATCTGGAATCCGGTCGCGCGGCGGTTTTTTGGCGCTGGCGAGAATGATGAAGACATCCAGATCGCTTCCCGGCGCATACGTATCGTCCGCGAACGAACCGAAGACCACGATCTCCTCCACTGCGGGATTTGTCGCCAGCAATTGGGCGGCATAATCGTCCATGCAGCGGCGAACGCGCGCCGCATCAACCGATTTGATTTCGGCAGAATCCAAAGATCGCCTCCGCATGTGCGATTGCCTCATCGGCGTCTTTTTGCGAGTAAAAATCGACGGCGCGCCGCGCTCGAACCCGTTTAGGTACCGGGTAGGAATGTAATGTCTGTCGAGCACTCGCGCGCGGTCCATCAATTCAGCATCGGGCTTGCTTTGTGGCGGCAGGGCGTCCATGAGCGCGATCAAAACATGGCCCCATGCCTCCCTGGTGCAGATGCTGAAATAGCGCTTTGATTGCTTTGTCGGCGGCTTGCTGGCAGGCGAAAGGGACCATTCATAATTACCGGTGTCGCGGGCGGTGCGGGCCAGCCCCAAATCGGCATCGGCTTGTCGAAACCTCGCGAAGGCAGTCCGGGTGACGAATACGCCGGCCAGGGTCAGGAGCAACAGCGCCGACACGAGCCAAGGCTGCTTGTGTATTCAGGGACTGAATACTCATGGGGTTCCTTTCGGTTGTTGTTTTGTCATCATAGATCAAGCAATTCCGTCTAGAGAAGCAAAAAATCGCTGCCGGTGAAATTACGCATCGATACGCCCATCGAGATCGATATTTACAAGGACGACGGGATTCTGCCGTTTGTGCTGCCGCAGAGACGCTGACGGCTGACACAGCCGCCCTACAATATTTCTCGCCTCCAGATCTCGATCGGCGAACCATCGGCAATGAACGCGGAGCGCGGCGGCTGACTTAACGTTTCAGCGAACTGTTCGCCATAAAGAGCCGTGACGTCTGCGTCGAATTTGAAGTTGGTCGCATTCCAGATTTTCCAGCGCGGATGTTCCACTCGATATTCGCTACATCCGTTGCGCACACAGGTGTAACCCCAATAATGCTCGGTAATGAATTCGGCATGTGAACCGGCTGGGATTGGTTGGGCTTCGCCGGTTCCAGTCATGTTGAGCGATTCCCATTTTCTCCCGCGTCGCCAGGAATACTCTACGTTTAAACACAGATCGACGTGCTCGACGTCGTGCTTCATCGGAAGAGCGACATAGTTTTCCCCGTAAAATGCGCGGGCGACCAGCGCGATGGCGCGTCGCGGCACAAGCTCGCGAATAAAGACGACACCGCGCCGCCACGTGTCAGCCGATTTTTTCCGAACGTAGAAGCGCAAGTTCACTTCTTCGAAATTCCGATGCAGCGGAATTGGAAGCCCGAGCAGGCGCGTCTCGAGAAAGAGAAAGCCAACAATACTCACAAACGTTTGGTTATTTTCATAATCGATCTCGGTTCCTGGCGGAACAAGCGGTTGGATCAGACGCGGATCGACGACGTAATTCAGCATCGCGAGATAGCGCCAATTGGCTGTAAGAAATGGTCTCACGCTGAAAATTGAATCATGCGGCGGTCTCAGACCGCCGCTACAGGGTTAGTTATCAACCGGGCGGACGCGAAAGCGGACGGCGATTCTTTCAGGCCCTGGAACAGGAGGAAGATCTGCGCGTTGCGTGGCCAGTATCCAGTCGGACCAGGTTTCGGACATTCCGATGACGGCGGTGATTACGCCAATTGCGAAAGCGCGAAGAAATCGCATTTAGAGAGCGGGGCTTGTCTGCTCCGAATTAACGCAACAATTCGATACTGATCTTGTTGTCACTGCAACAATTTCTCAAGTGACGGATCGGGCTGGGTGCCGAGCGCAGTGGCTCTGGCGTAGTGTCGTTTGGCTAATTCTTTCGAAGCGGGGCGCGTCGTGGCGAGAATGACCGCCAGATTAAAATGGGCGTCTGCGTAATCAGGATTGTTTGCGATAGCCTGAAGTATTTCCTTTTCGGCTTCTTGAAGTCGCCCTTTCTGGCTCGCGGTAACACCCAGATAATTGCGAGCGGTAGCGCTCTTCGGATTAATCTCGACTGCCTGAGTCAACTCGGTAAGGGCGTCGTCGAACTTCGATTGCCGATAATAAACAATTCCAAGCGTTGTATGCAAAAACTCATTATTGGACGAAATCGTCAGAGCCTTTTTCAGGGTCGATTCCGCTGAGCGAAACTTGCCGTTATGAAGGTAAACCACGCCAAGGTTTGAAAGCGCGTAAAGGTTTTTTGGGCTCTTAGCCAGGATTTGCTGATATTGATTTTCGGCCGCCCGATATTTGCCCTGATCCAAACTCTCTTTCGCCGCCCGTGCAATATTGAGCAAATCATCTGGCACTTCCGGTTTAAAGTCACCCGGTCCGGTGGCGTCGCTCGACCTATCCGTTGGCGTCTCACCGCTGTCACGAGCCGATCCTTCCTTGGCGCCTGGGTCCACCATCTTATCGGGATTTGGCGAGGATTTTTTGGCGAAAATAAAGCTCGCCTTCAATATGCCGGGGTTCTGATCGGAAACGGAGATGACTGGCTGGCGCAGCAGGGCGAGCTCTTCGCTGCTCAATTTTGTGATTGGCTGTGCAAGGAATTCGATCTGCTTGTTCAACGCGTCCGATCTAATCTTCAATTTATCCAACTCCGCCAGCATCCGCTCCTTTGCCTGATAACGACGCGCTTCCTCCTGGCGTTCGCGTACAATGATATTTCGCAGGAGGTCGTTTTCCTTAGCCAGCTGTGCCGTGTCCTCGCTGTTTCCGACGGTGAGCTTCGAGTTCTGAAGCTGGATGTTGGTTTCATCCAGTAGAACGTGAAGCTCGGCGACGCGGGCCGCGAAATATTGATTTTGCTTCTGAGTTTCGGCCAGTTGCCGCTGAAGTTCTGCCACCTGCCGTTTTACCCCGGCAAGTTCATCCGCGTTTTTTGGCGCATCCTTGCCAAATTCACGCACTTTTTCCTCCGCATTTGCCAGCTTTTGTTTCAAATCGCTGTTCTCGGCGAGGAGCGCCTGGAGCCGTTGTTCCGCTTCCTTCATCCCCTGCAATTGAGCGAGCGCTTCGTCGCGTTCCTGTGAAAGAGGAGAGATTTGCCTGCTTGCCTCGGCGAATTTTGTGTTGGTCTCCTCCCTTTGCTTTTCCGCCGTCACGCGTGCCTCTTCTGCGGCCGCAACGGCGTCTTTCAGATGGGCGACCTCTGCACGTAATTGTTGCTCTTCCTTCGCGCCATTGTCTCGCGATGCCTGGAGCGCTTTCAACGAATCCTCAACTTGTGCGAGTTGATCACGAGCCTGGCGCTCTGATTTCCTCGATTTCTCGATTTGGTTTTGTGCTTGCTCGAGCTTGGAAGCTGTGTCCTTCAGCCGCGCGTTTACGAGTTCTTTTTCCTTTCGCGCGGTCTCCAGATCGCTGCGCGATTTTTCAAGTGCATCTTGCAGTTGATCGACCTTGCCGCGCAATTTTTTTGTTGCTTCCTTAATCGCGGCATCGCTCGAGTCTTGGGCAATCGTTCCGGTTCCTTGCGGCGCAACGGCTTCGGGCCCGGGTTCAGACCAGCCTCCCTCAGTCTCGGGCAGTGAGGGAACAATTTCCGGTAACCGTTTTGCACCTGTGGCCAGCTCATTTTGCCTCGACATCCTGTCCTGAATTCGCAGGATGCCTTCGCTGATTTTACGGCCGCGATATTCGACGATGGCGGGCTGCCAGTCAGCGTGCGATTTACGCAATTCCTCGATCAAGCTTCCGGCAAATCGATATTTGGCCAGTGCGGTTTTAAACCGGTTTTCGTGCTCCAGCTTCTCGCCCTGTTGCGCCGACAAATAAGCCTTAAGAAAAATTTCGCTCGGATCGTCCTGCTGCGCGGAGAGAGAACTCGTAGTCGGGAGGAAAAAAAAGCCTGCGAGCAGAACCAAACCGATTCGCCTCATGCAACGATGAGACGTAGTGATAATCCGGCTTGGGGGAAATTTTCGTCCCACGGACGTTGAGAATTAGGGAAGCCGGCGACAAAAAGCGAGCCCTTTCTCTTTGCAAAGCGAAATTCAAATCTTAAACTTTCGGCTCGGCGCGAAAGGGATGGTGGCCGTAGCTCAATGGTAGAGCCCCAGATTGTGGTTCTGGTTGTTGCGGGTTCGAGTCCCGTCGGCCACCCGACTTCGCGATGCTAAAATTGTTAAAAGATTTACATCGTTACAATGGAAGAGCTTCTGCCGATTTAACGTTGTAACTTTTTAACATTGTCGCAGTGCCTGTAGCTCAACCGGATAGAGCTTCTGACTTCGGATCAGAAGGTTGGGGGTTCGAATCCCTCCAGGCACGCACTTGATTGGCCGAGGATTTCGGTTCGAAAGATCGACAATCGAAATCTGCACTTGAACATTTCGCAAACCGCTCCCTCATATCATAGCGACCTCAGATGGAGTACGAGGACAACACGAATAGCATCAAGTATCACGTCAAACTGTTCATTCGGCAGAATCAGCAGAAGTTCAAAAACAAAGTAGTAATTGATGCTCCGGCGGGCGCTGGCGTCACCTCGCGAATCTTGAAGGAAACTGGGGCCATCGTGCACGCTTATGATTTGTTTCCCGAATACTTCAAGGTGGATGGATTGACCTGCGAGCGGGCCAACATCATGGAAGGCATTCCGGTAGCCGACAATTTTGCCGACGTTCTGGTTTGCCAGGAGGGCATCGAGCATTTCAGCGATCAGTACCGCGTGTTTCAAGAATTCAACCGGGTCATCAAAGAGGACGGCTCGCTGCTTATCACCACGCCCAATTATTCGAACCTCCAGTCCCGTCTAAGTCATTTTCTGTTCGAAACCGAATATTTCCCTAAAATGATGCCCGCCAATGAAGCAGACTCCGTTTGGATGGCTGCTCCCTCGCTCGCGAGTGAGATCTACCTCGGACACATTTTTCTGATCGGAATACAAAGACTGCGGCTGCTGGCGAAATTATGTGGTTTCAAAATCAAGCGGATTATTTTCACCTATCCCAAAACGACTTCGTTAGTCATTCTGCCTTTTGCTTACCCCTTTATCTGGCTCGCGAGCTGGTGGACGTATCGCAAAAGCATACGGGAACCAGGCAGCGCTCCGATGGTGCTGCGCCAGCAAGTCTATCGAGAGGTAATGCAACTAAATACCAGTGCGAGAATTCTGGTGGATAAATATTTGTTTGTGGAGTTCGAGAAAGAAGCCCAATTGGAAGCCGTCCGAAGCAGTTTGCATAGTCAACACAGAACATTTGACCGCATGTCGTGAAGCCGAAGGCACCTGGGGCGGGTGAGCGTTACGGCAAAGCTTCGTTTGCGTTTTGGCCAAAGCAGGCGATAATGGCGACTTATTGGATTAGTTCTGTTCTGTTCGTTGCTTGGTAGATCGTCAGTTGAGACTTTCTCAGTGGTGATTTGAAATCCGATTCTCGGGAACGGCTCTGTAGCTGGCAGTTATTTTCCAACACCAAATCACAATGAAACTATACGTAGGAAATCTCTCCTTTGAGACTACCGAGAACGATCTTCAGGATCTTTTCGAACAACATGGCAAAGTCGCCGAAGTAGCGCTGATGATGGATCGCATGACGGGCAAGTCCCGCGGCTTTGCATTCATCACGATGAACGAGACGACTGAAGCCAATGCCGCAATGGCAGCAATCAACGGCAAGGAAATCGGCGGCCGTGCTTTGTCAGTCAACGAAGCGCGCCCGCGCGAAGAGCGCCCGCGCCCGTCTGGCAATAACCGTCGGCCGTACGCCAATTTTCGCCGGTAAACAATCGTGCAGCCGGCCCCCGGAAAGATTTCGAGGGCCGGCTTGCGAAATCAAAATATGGGCTTGGAAAAAGCTATTGAAGTGGAAGGGACAATCCTGTCGGTTCTTCCCGGCACAATGTTTCGTGTCGCGCTGGCAAACGAGCACCTCGTGCTCGCGCATATTTCGGGAAAAATGCGCAAACGTTTTATTCGCCTTACGGTTGGCGACCGCGTGAAACTCGAAATGTCTCCTTACGATATCGACAAGGCCCGCATCGTTTATCGGCTCGCATAGAAAGAAATTAAAGATGAAATTTTTCGCAACTGCTTCGCCACGGAAAGTAAAAACCGGACCGGTCATTAAACGGTTGCTCGTACGGTGTCCTTCCACGGCGAAACTGACGCCGACCGGTCAAACCATCGACGAACAACTCTGGGCCGCAGCTAAAGTCAAGACGCCCAAATTCACCTGCCCCCATTGCCGCCAAGTCCATACCTGGACAAAAAAAGACGTCGTTCTGGCCCGCTGAGGTGAACGTCGCGCGGCTCTTGCGCGACAGGCAGCGACGTGGTTATAGCCTTCTGCAGCAACCGGCTCGTGGCTTGTTTGGACCCCTGAGGCTCCTGACCGACAGCTTGACATCTTGATTGTCGAGCGATTACCACTCGCCTGGTGAATCCGCCAAGCGAGAGCCGCCGCGAGCTTGATTCGACTGTCGTTAACATTGAGCTGACTCTCGTCAGCATCATCCAGGGCGTTGCGCTTTTTTTCTTAACGGATAATGCGCGCGCGTCGATGTCGGCGCGGCATTGGGAGAATTTTCTCTATGTTGCCGCTGGTCTGTGCGTGATCTTTATCTTTTGGTCACGGTCAATCATTCACACACTTACGTTGATCAAATGGCCTCTCGAGTTTGGGCACAACTTTTTTTACATCGCTTGCGCACTTGGCGAGGCGATTCTGTTCAGCCGGCTCGATAGTCCTCTGGAGTGGTTTCAATTGAGCGCCGCCTATGCAGGAGTCGTTTGGCTGCTTTTCATCTACGACATGCGGCTGATCCGCGCGCGTATCACTGAATCGAACAACTTGGCCGATCGCACCCTTTACGCCCACGCCGAGGCTGACCAACTGCGCAACATTTGGGCGCTTGTACCTTTGCTCTTTGTTCTCAATCTCGGCTGCGCCTTTTCCATCCGGAGGTGGCCTGATTTGTTTATCGCTCGCGCCGGTCACATTTGGTTGATCAGCATTCAGCTTGCTTCATTTATTGTCTACCTCATCTACATTGGCCGTTACTTTAAGGCTATTGCGCCGCTGCTCCTGCGGAGCCGCGAAGGGGCCGGAGAGCAGTGAAAAGCGTCAACACGGTTTTTAGCTGCGCCCGGGAATCTGCCCCGGAATCGCGAGCGGATTGTCTCGGCGCAGCAAGCTTAAGCACCGGTGTCGACATCGCGACGGCTCGAGCCCATTCCAGCGGCGGAGTTACTGTCGAAGTAAAGCACGACAAAGGCGATCCCGAGCAACGGCTGGAGAATCCGTTGCAACACATTTAGGCTGAAACTGAGAAGATCAAAACCGTGAGCTCGCTGGCTTTCGGTAATCTTTTGCAGAAGCACCTGCGGATCCTGCGTCGCGGTAAGTTCGTGAAAATATTGTTGAATCGTGTGCCACTCCGCTCCGACGTGAAGCGCCAGGACAAATGCGAACCAGATTGAGGAGATCAAGGCGCCGCGCCACAACGGGCGTTGGAACCAGGGAAGATCGCGGCCACTGCGCGCAAGATTTCTGCTTTGATTCAATGATTCGACGACGCCGGCGTTTTCGAGAACGGCGAACTGCTGCCAGAATAGCACGTTGATGAAGAACCGCCCGAACATCCAAACTTGCAGCGCAAGCAATGCCAGCGCGAGAAATGGCACAAACAACGAAGATCCGCCAGCGATAATCATGATCGCTATTCCAAACCCAAATAACGTCAGCAGAAAGAAAACGCCGTAGACAAAAATGCAGAGCATCGCTACCCGCGGCCAAAACTTTAAGATCCGTGGGAGAAGCTGGAAGAGCCTTGCCTCGCGACCCGCAGACAACTCCGCCGTGAGAATTTGAATACCGGCGACAAAGACAGGCCACATCGCCAGTCCGAGAAGCAACATGCTAAAGCCGAAGACTGCGACGATGAATGTGCGAAAATCCAGCTCCACATTTGGTGACGCGCCCGATATGGAATTTGCTAGTTGGGCGCAGATCGAGGGCGCGGCGACGATGAGGACAAGACCAAGAAACTGGGGGAACCCTTCCCGATAAATCCGAAACGTTTCGAGGAGGATCTCAGTAAAACTGCGGTGGATCTGTGGCGGCAGCGGAGCCTGATCAGAGTCGGTCGAATGGGTCAGCCGCGGGCTGCTCGCCGCGGCGAGCGCCTCCACAACGAATAAACCAGGAATGTCCCCGGCCGTTGTCCAAAGATCGCTATCTGCTCGCCGAGCTTCGTTTTCAGGAAGCAGACGGCCCTCCGTCTTCCATTCACGCAGCGTTTCGATGTCCGCGGGACCGTATTCTTTGTTTTGCACACGAATGAGCCATTGCTGCGCCATCGCTTGATCATCCAGCATCCTGCATCCAGAATCCAGCATCGGGATTTCCGCAATGAAACTCTTGCTGATCGACGGTCATTACTACGTTTATCGCTCGTTTTTTGCCATTCCGAATCTCTCCAACTCGCGCGGCGAACCGACCAACGCCATCTTCGGTTTTACCAAAACGCTTCGTCTCATGCTCAAACACTTGCGGCCAGATCTGGGGGCGGTGGTGTGGGACGAAGGCGTGCCACAAAAGCGAGTGGACCTGCAGCCTGCTTACAAAGAGACGCGCAAAGAGATGCCAACGTCGATGATTCCTCAGCTCGAGTTCATCCAAGAGACGTTGACGCCCTTCCTTGGCTTTAAAAACATTTCGCTGCCGAACACCGAAGCGGACGATTTGATGGGTTGCTACGCCATCGCCGCGTGCCAGCGCCGCGGGATGGAAGTCGTACTCGCCACTAATGACAAGGATTTGTATCAATTGGTCGGACCCTGCGTGAAAGTTTACACGACCGCGAAAGCGGATCTCGCTTCGCCCAAAGATGCGTTCGCCTTGCTGAGCGAAGAACAGGTCACTGCAAAGTGGGAGGTTTCCCCAAAACTTATCGGTGATGTCCTTGCCTTGACGGGCGATTCGGTGGACAACATCCCCGGCGTTGGCCTGGGTCGCAAAACAGCCGCAACGCTAATTCGCGAGCACGGCAGTCTCGAGGCGCTGCTGGCCAATATCGACAAGGTCAAGAATCAGCGCACTCGCGAAAAGCTGGCCAACGCGCATGACCAGATTTTGCAAAACCGAAAAATGGTCGATCTGGATTGCCATTTGGGATTGCCAGTGGCGATCGATGAGCTTCGAATTGAGCCCAATTATCTGAAGCTGATTGCCGCGCTGGAGAAGTGTGAGTTCAAATCGCTGCTTCAGGAGGTGCGCGACGAGGCGGCCCGAACGAATACTGACGTGCAGGGGAGCCTTCTGTAGCGGCGCCTCTGCCTGCCACGTCGTAGCTTTGCGGAGACGGGGTGAAGGCCGCATTTTAATCTTGACGGGGATCGGTTGTAACGTCCTGAGCCGCTTGGAATTAATGTCAGACACGAATTCTTCGTAAAAAATTCGAACGGGCGGCAGCTTTTGCTGTCGAATTAAATAGGTTAAGGCGATTCGGGCGGTAGCGCGTGTTTTTAGATTCGTTGTTTCTCCTTACCGCGCGTGCTGCCCGAATCTTTTTTTGTCTGGATCGATCTCGTCGGTCAGACAATTTCAA
>QHOW01000101.1 GCA_003219435.1 Verrucomicrobiota bacterium
TCCGTCTGGACCGGGCCACGACTTTTTCCAAACGCGCAGAGTATAATCTCGGTCCTCAGCAATCTTCGGCGACAGCCGCTGATAAGTAATAATTGAATCGCTTTCGCGTTTCAGGAGCCGGCACTCCAACGTATAGGGCATGAAGTTTGGATAATTCTCGAAGTCATCGAGCACTGCATGCACGGCAGGCGTCGGAGCGTCAATCGAGCCGATTGCCCTAAACTCTTTCAGCCGTGAACCAGCGTGGGCACGACTGTAAATAGCTACATTTTTGCTTCCGCTGGCTGGCTTCCAACCTTCGCTGGGATCGACCGAATTCGGAAGTTCGGAAGCGAGGCCGATTGTTCCACCAAAGACAAGGACCATCGCGAATCCCGATCGAATCCGCCACTGCATCGCCCAATGATACGCAATTTTAGCCGCCTCGCCATCCTTCTCTAGCCGTTGCCCTCTTTCTTGGCGCCACTCTCGGAGATACTTGATACTGAATGAAAATCTAGCATCTAGAATCTAGTATCTGGCATCCAGCATCCGCATCGTTAAATGAGTCCACAGCCTACCATCCTCGTTGTTGATGATGAAAAGCATACCCGCGACGGTTTGCGGCGTTTGTTTGAGAACGATTACGACGTGTACGTCTCGGCGGATATCGGAGGTGCCATGAGTGTCCTCGAGCGCGAGCAGATCGATATGCTTCTCACCGATCTACGCCTCGGCAGTGAAGATGGAATGACCTTGATCGACCGCGCCTTGAAAATGTCGCGCCCTCCCATTTGCATCATGATGACTGCATACGGCTCCATCGATGTCGCGGTCGAAGCAATGAAGCGGGGCGCTTACGATTTTGTCACCAAGCCGCTCAACCTCGACAAAGTGGAATTGCTGATCGCGCGCGCGATGCAAGGCCGCAAACTCGAGCAGGAAAATCGTGCGCTACGGCAGCAGGTGGACGAGCGCTACGGCCTCGAAAACATTTGGGGCGACTCGGCTGCTTTGCACGAGGTGCTCGACACGATCCGGCAAGTCGCACCCTCCTCGGCCAACGTGCTCATTGAAGGCGAGAGCGGCACCGGAAAAGAATTGGCCGCGCACGCCATCCATAATTTGAGCCGTCGCAACAAAGCGAAATTCGTGACGGTGCATTGCGCCGCGCTCTCACCGCAATTACTCGAGAGCGAACTGTTTGGGCACGAGAAAGGTGCATTCACCGGGGCGCATGAACGCCGCATCGGCCGATTCGAGCAGGCTAACGGCGGCACTATTTTCCTCGATGAAGTGGCCGAGATCGATCCCAGTATCCAGGTCAAATTACTGCGCGTCATGAGCGAGCAGCGCGCCTTCGAGCGAGTTGGCGGCAATCAAACGCTGCGTGCGGACGTGCGCCTGATTGCGGCGACAAACAAAAATCTGGAAGAACTCGTGCGCGATGGAAAATTCCGCGACGACCTTTTCTTTCGCCTCAACGTCGTGCGCATCACCATGCCGCCCTTGCGCAATCGAAAGGAAGACATTCCGATTCTTGTCCGCGGATTCTTGCGCCACTTCTGCAAGGCAAACGATAAGCCGCTTGTCGAGCTGGCGCCGGAGGCGATGGATGCGCTCCTGGCTTACAACTGGCCGGGCAACGTTCGCGAGCTGCGCACCGCCATCGAACACGGCGTCGTCATGGCGACCGGACCGAAAATTACATTACGAGATCTGCCGATCGCCCTGCGCCAGGCAGCCACAGCAAAGTTGCCCGGTGGGGTTTCAGCTCAGGCTTTCGGGGAAACAACGAGTCCGCTTGATCTGCACGAGACGGAAAGAAAATTGATTGCCCAGGCGCTTGCAGCCACGAATGGTAATGTGACGGCCGCGGCGAAGAAACTGGGCATCAGCCGCCGAACGCTGCATCGAAAAATCAACGAAATGAATGTGGCCAAAACCTCGAAGGCCCCCAGGGGAAACGCGGACGTGAGCGCAAGCGAAGGACACTCACGCGGCGACAAATGAACTGACGGTGCAGGCGTTGACCGCGTCGAACGCCTGATCAGCCCGTCTGGCCGCTAACACAAGCACGGCGGCAATGGCCTTTATAGATCGCTGGCGACCAAGCGCAGCGCAGATTCGGTCGAGCGGCCTTGATTACGCACTCTCTGGATTTCTGACTCGTGCTCCTTAAGCCGTGCAATAACAGTCGCCATCCCGCTTTTGAGCTCGTCGATCGCAGTTTCTTGCTTTGCAGCCGAAGACTTTAACTGGGTGATAATCGCTTCCTGCTCGGCGATCTTGCTGTGTTGTTCTTTCACCCGCCGATGCTCTTTGAGGAATTCGTTAAGTAACATCGCGTTCACCGCTTCATAGCGCACGGTGTAAGCTTTCCCTTGGTCGTCGCGAGCTACTAGATCGGGGTTTACCTTTTCCACTTGTTCGGCCACCAGGCCGAACTGCGGGATGCCCTCGGGGTCAAGCTCGTGTTTGTAGCGGAAGGTGACCGGTTTCAACGCCAGGATCGCTTCGCTCGCTTTGTCCATCGGCTTGATCTCATCCTTGAACCGCGCCGAGGAGGGTCTTGTGCCGAGGTGCCCTGTGGAATCGATAAAGACCGTTTGGCCTTTGGCAACTGTGACCGGAAAAATGCCGGCAATAAATGTATTGGTTTGATTTGCAGCCGTGCCGATGCGGATGGCACTGGACTCACCCGCCACACCTTGGTTGCCGATATCGATATTGTTATTGCCGGTGGTAAGGTTTGCACCGGCTGAAACACCCAGGGCGACGTTGCTGCCCCCGGTTGTGTTGTTAAGCAGTGCATTCCAACCGTTGGCTGTATTGCTGTTGCCGCTACTGTTGCTAAAGAGTGCACCAAGACCAGTGGCGGTGTTTTGGGTGCCTTCGGTGTTGTTTTGGAGCGTCTCGGCGCCGGTGGCTGTATTGTTGGTGCCGGTAGTGTTGAAAAAGAGCGACAGGTAACCGCTGGCGCTGTTGTTGTCGCCGGTAGTGTTGCTATAGAGCGCAAAAGCCCCAGTCGCCGTGTTATTGCCGGCGCTCGTTGCGTTCAAGAGTGCCTCAAAACCAGTGGCTGTGTTGTAGTCGCCATCGGTGTTGCTAAAGAGCGCAGCACTGCCGGTGGCCGTGTTGAAGTTGCCAAAGTTGTTAAAGAGCGCTTGAAAACCACTCGCCGTATTGTTGTCTCCGGTGGTGTTGCTAAGGAGCGCACCAACACCGCTGGCCGTGTTGTCGTTGCCGGTGGTGTTGTTAACGAGTGTATTAGCACCGTCGGCTGTGTTCTGGAGCCCGGTGGTGTTGCTCTGAAGCGCATCGACACCGCTGGCCGTGTTGAGGTTGCCAATAGTGTTATTCAGAAGGGCATCCCAACCAGTGGCCGTATTGTAGTTGCCAGCGCGGATATTGTAGAGTGCGGACTCACCGACGGCTGTGTTATAGGAGCCACCCTCGTTGTTACCGTTATACATCGCTTGGTGACCGACCGCCGTGTTGTAGTCGCCAGCAATGAACGTAAGTGCTTGGAAGCCAATGGCAGTGTTGTAGTTGCCTCCCAAGACGCCGGCACCTGCTCCCACAGCTGTGTTTTCCACTCCGTTGCTCATGTCCATCGCCTCAGTACCCACGGCGGTGTTCCCGGTACCACTCGTGTTGCCCTGAAGCGCTTGTGAGCCGAAGGCCGTGTTCTGGGTGCCGGTTATATTGCTCTCGAACGCATCGTCGCCAAACCACGTATTCTCAACGTCGTCGCAGCCTTGCCTGCAGTCCTGCGCGGCAAGCGCGATCGGGACGAGACCCACAAGCGCGGCAAGCAAACCGCGCCACCTCCGCGTTCCACTGCTCAAGCTTCTCAGGAATGAATTTTGAATACGCAACTGCATCTGTTTTTTCATGATTTGTTTCACCTCTTGTTTGGAGACTTTTTAGGAGTCTTGTGAACGCACGTTCTGCGCGTTCAGAGGTGTACTGTCCCAAATCCGGCGCGAGGTTACGCGGAAAGTTTGGAAAATGTTTGAAGAACGCGGATTACCCGCCTTCGCCTCAGGGCTACGGCGGGCGGCCAGCGGATGTCACGGATGCGGCAGGTTGCGGATAACGCAGGTGATTGTTTGTAGAATCTGACCAAATCGGCAGGGTCGCCGCGGCGACCGCCTGCCGTACAATTGCTCGTGGCTTTCTGCGCCAGCGGCGCGGGCGAGTCCGAGCCGGGCTGGCAAAGTCGATCGCCCTAGGATTTCGGCGGTCGTCGTCCGCCTTTGCCAACGCTACGGCGCGATAAGCACACCGTCGCTACAGCTTCCAAAGTCGGACTCGCCCTTCTGTAAGGGTCGACTGAGGCGCACTTGTTAGGCCAAAAGATTTACCGCACGGCAAGCCAATCCCGGGACTTTGGCGAGCGTCGTGTCATTCGTCCAAAGTTCCACGCCGAATTCCATCGCCGTGGCGCAGACTACCGCGTCCGGCAATTTTAAATGCTGTTCTCTTCGCAGCTGCACCGCTCGTGCGCGGATTGTTGGAGTCAATTCGCAAATGACAAGTTGCCCGAGAAACTGGCGAACCTTCTTTTCTTCTTCGGTCGTAAGCGAGGGCCAGGCGAGCAACTCCATTTCCGTAATCACCGATACGCCGTAACTACCAGTGGGAAGTCGTGCAGCCAGCCGGCCGCCGAGCAGATAAAGTGCGACGTTGGTGTCGAGCAAACCAGTCATTCCCACTCGCCGCGCACGCGTTGTTGCCATGCCAACGGATCTTCCGGCAATCGCAGTGTCCCGGCGAACTTTCCCAAATCACTAGGACCTTTTGTTTCTCTATTGCCGTTCACGCGCGACTCCAGGAATTGAAGCAGCTTTTTTTTCTCATCCAGCGGCAAGGCATCAGCAGCTGCTTCGATCTCAGCAAGGGTACTCACAGAAGTTAAAATTAGCACTTTTAAAGCATGCGAACGAGCAAAATCATGTTGCGTTTGGCAGGCTGAGGGAGACTGAGTATCGAACCGCGCATGTCCTACAAAGTTCGCGCACGCGAGACGCGCGCTACCCCTTAGGTGCGAGATCGGCGACGATTTGCTCGAAGCGGGGATCGCCACGCAGCGGGTCCCAAAACGGGAACAGCTTCAGCGAACCATAGCTGACTGTTCCTGGAACGTGAGCAGCCGTGGTAAGCTGTTCCAGCGCGAGATCCTTCTCACCAACCCACGCCGCGCTGATCGCAAACCATTGAATCATCAGCGGCCCATTGAATGCATCTTTCTCCACCGGCAGAAGCTCGACCGCGCGGCGACATTCGCTTAGTGCTTCCTGCTTTCGTCCCAGAGCGGCGTCGATCACTCCGAGGACGCACAGCGGAGGCGCGTAGTCTGGTTGCGCTTGAACAATTTTCTCCTGCTCTGCCCGCGCTGATTCAAACGCGGCACGCGCTTTTTGCTGATCGTGCTCCAGACGGGCGATGATCCCTTCGACGAACCAGTGATTAAAATGGACCGCATGATCATTGACCAATGTGTTTTCGCCGGCTGCAAGCAAAGCAGCTCTTGCGGCCGCGACGTCGCGGTCAGCCAGTGCGCAACGCAACCAGCTATCGGCAACTCGCTGGACCGCGCCGGGATTTGTCGCGCGAATCGAAGTGATTACCTCATGCAACGCGCGCGTATCGGCTTTCCAATCTACCTCGAAATCAGCGCGGAAAACTCTTAGCTCAACACTATTTGGTTCAATTGCCAGTGCACGGTCGAAGGCTGACATTGCTTCGGGGTATCGGCGTAGAAACCAATAGGTTTGCGCAATCTGTTCCAGCCTGTAAACATTGCGCGGGTCAATCTGCATGGCGTGTTCAAGTTCAGGAAAGGCGTCCTCGAATCTGCCCTGCCGGTTCTTAATTAAGCCGCGGAGTTCGAAAATGCGGGAGTCGTTAGGCAAGCTTTTCCGCGCTAATTCGAGTTCAGCCTCTGCTGCTTCGTAATTCAAATAACCGCTGTAAAGGTCCACCCCGCGCGCGAGATGGGCTTCGCCGGCCTCGGGCCGAAGACGAAGCGCTGCATTGATCGCACCGTCTGCAAGGGTGAGACGACCAGGACTGTGGTCGTGACCCAAAATGTACAGCTGGTCATGAATTCCAGCCACTTGGCAGTAAGCTTCGAAATAAGATGGGTCCCGTTGCACCGCCTGGTTCAGGAGATCGGCTGCTTCGAGCAACTCCTGTTTTCCACTCTGGCTGTTAGTCGCGCCCAGAAAAAGGTTCCTGGCTCGCGTGTAGAGATCGAAGGCCGCAATGTCGGCCGTGGGCACACGTTCAATTGCGGATTTTTCGGCAGAAGAGACTTTGGCGTGAAGCTGCTCAGCTACTTTTTGCGCGATCTCACTCTGGATTGCAAATATGTCATTCAAATCACGATCGTATTCTTCCGCCCAGACGGGCGTGTCGCTGCGCGTGTCGATTAACTGTGTGTTTAAATGAATCCTGCCCGCGTTCTTGCGCACGCTTCCCTCCAGCACGTGGGAGACATTTAGGGCGCGCCCGATTTGCTGGATGTTGCGTGAGCCGTGATATGCCGTCACGCTTGTACGACTAATTACCTTGAGCTCGGCAATCTTGGCCAGCTTGGTCAAGATGTCGTCCTGCACGCCATCGGCAAAAAGCGCGTTGGCTTTGTCTTCACTCAGATTTTCAAAGGGCAGCACGGCGATGCCAGTCGTTGGCGGAGGGCGGAATAGATCGCTTTTCGAAATCATCAGCCCCATCGCCGCTACCAGACCAGCCAGCGACACTACGGAAACGGCAGTAGTTGGATTGCGTTGCAGCCATTTCCGTCCACGCATGAAAATCCCTGTCCGTCGCGCTCGAATTGGTTCGTGGTGCAACCAATGCTCAAGATCTTCCGCCAATTCCAAAGCAGAAGCGTAACGTTTCTGCGGATCTTTCTCGAGACACTTAAAACAAACCGTGGCAAGATCGACATCTACTTTCGGGTTCCGTAGTCGCGGATTTCGCGGCTCCGTTTCCAAAACCATTCGGACCGTTTCGTAGGTCGTACCGCCAGCAAACGGTGGCTCACCCGTGAGCATCTGATAGAAAACTGCGCCGAGCGCGTAAACATCTGCGGCAGGCGTGAGCTCTTTCGCGTGACCGGCGGCCTGTTCGGGCGCCATGTAACTTGGCGTCCCGAGCACATCGAACGAGTTAGTGACAGTGCTTTCCTGTTCGATCAGCCGCGCCAGTCCGAAATCAGTCAGGTGCGGCTCACCCTTTTTATCCAACAAAATATGCCGCGCTCGTGTGCGAAATGAACCGTGCGCGCGATTTTCACCAGCAATTCGGCCGCAGGCCGGGTAGACATCGCCTCACGCCTGATGACTACATCCAGCTGACCGCCTTCGACGAACTTCATGCTGAAGTAGCACGAGCCGTCGCGTTCGCCGACTTCGTAAATGGGAACGATTTGCGGATGCTCCAGACGCGCTGCCGCCTCAGCTTCATGACGAAAACGCCTCAAGTGCAGCGTGCTCGCCCATTGGCCCAGGCCAATGACTTTCAGCGCAACCGTGCGATTTAAACTTTTCTGCCGCGCGCGATAAACCACGCCTTGTCCACCTCGGCCAATTTCTTCCAGCAATTCGTAGTCGCCGAACTCCATCTGCATTCGCGCAGCGGCTGGTTCAAGCGCCGCGTCATTCTCGTCATCGAACGAACCAAGTCCGGTCCGGAATAGACAGACGCTGCAAAATCCGCGGGGCGCATCCCCAAAAACGGTCGCGCCGCACTTTGCGCACACTCTGCCGGTTTTTGTCATCTCGGTGCTCAATCGTTCGGTGTCTCTATCTGTACTGCTCGAAATTCTTCCAGAAGTTACGTCTGCAACACCGAAATAAAATGCCGCAGCTCGTCTTCGACATCGCCGGGCACGGCCACAGTCTGGGCGATTTCATCGCGCAACAACAGCCGATATCGCTGGCGCAGGCGATGGAACGCCTGCTTCACCGCGTTCTCCGTCATTCCTAATCCACGGGCAATCTCCGCCTGCGATAGATGGCCCGGTTCATCGGCGAGCAATTCCTTGAGCTGTTCGAACAAAGACGCGTTACCGGCAGTTCGATACTCGCCCTCGAGACGCCCAAGCACGTGCTCAAGCAACGTTAATGCCCAGCGGCGCTCATAAATCTTGTCGGCGCTTAAAGTGTCCGCCGGCTCCAGATCGGCGCGCTCGCGCGCCAGTAACTCATCGAGTGGAACAAGCGACCGGCCTTCTCGCTTCACGGCCATGTCGTAACGCCGCGCTTTCGCCAAGAAATTCTTGAGCGACACAAGCAGATAGGAGCGCAATCGCCCCTTTTCGCGGCGGACGACGTCGAGGTCGCGTCGCTCCAGTATCAGCGCGAAAAATCCCTGAGTTAAATCTTGTGCTTCTTCGGGCTTGTAGCCGCTTCGCCTCACGAATCCGTAAAGCGGCCACCAGTAGGTACGGCATAGTTTTTCCAAAGCTTCATCGGCCCCGGGCGATCTACCCTGCGCCGTTAGCACCACGCTCCAATGAGTTGTAGCGAAGGCGACCGCACCATTTTGCGCGCTTCCGCCAATCGCACTTAGTGAAGTCACCTCATCATCATTACCGGGCACGCTCTCATCAAAGGAAAAAGTCGTGTCAAAATCAAGCCTCGACTCTGCGCCCAAATGTCGTTCTGTTGGGACGAATGGAGCTCGAGTTCCGAAAGCTTCCCGTTTACCAAACCAAAAGCCGCCACGCTTGGCGAGGCGTGACGGCAGATTGTGCGGCTGTTCAGTGCCTTCCGCTCTTGCACTACGAGCCAATCTGGGCGGCCGTCCAGCGGCCGCCCAGCAGTGTGTTCAAGGGGTTGCGCTCAAGGGCCAATCCGCACAATCCTGCCTCCGCCTGGCGGCACGAAGGCCGTACCGTCGGCTACGTACACCGCGCCATTCGGACCAACCGCCACGCCACCTGTGAAGGAGAGCGCGCCGCCCGCCAGAAACGTGTGAGTACTGGGACTGTTAAACGGGATCTTCACCACGTCGCCTTCCGGATCTTCGCCGTAAATCCAATTCGGGTTGGTGAATAGCTGCGACCCATAGAAGTTGCCGTCACGTCCGAAGGTGCAACCGTTGATAGGCCATAGGTCGGAGGCCCACACCGTCATCGGAGTGTTCCATGGCTCCGGGATATTGGCGTCCGCCGGGTCGAGCCGATAGACCTTGGCCTGAGGGCCGAGAAAAAGACTGTCCACTAAGGCTAGTGTCCCGATGTACAGGAAACCGTCGGGACCCTGGCAGGCGCACGTAGGAGTGGCATCAGCCAACTCGTTAAGCGGGAAGTACGCCAGGATTATTATCGATCCGTCAGGCATTACCTCGTCAAGTGTGTTCGCGCCGGCATCCACGACGTAGAGGTGGCCCGGTAGCACGAGAACCCCGTATGGATTCGCGTCGGGGAAGTCGTTGGGGGCAAGATCGATGTGCTCTGCCGTCCATTCGTAATCGAAGCTGCCCACATTCACAAGGGTCTCGACCTGATTGTGATTGTTCACTCTGAGCAGGTTGCCAAACGCTTCGTCGCCGGTCTGCTGAGGATCAACTGCCATTATGCCGTAGAGCCCGAAATTCACGCCGTTGCCAAAGACCGAGATTCCACTGATGCCGAGAAACTCGCCCTCCTCGGGATCGCCAGTAACGGCGAGGCCGCTGGCGATTGTTCGAACTTTTGGCCTGACTGCCATCGGACTCAAGATTTCGATAATCGAGCCATCAACGGTGTCCGTCTCGCCTGTCTGGGCGACAAAGAGTTGGCCGCCGGGGCCAAATGTCAGCCCACGCGGGCTATGCAGCCCGCCAACAACCTCAGTTATGGTGGCTTCGGCGCTCGGCGACGTAAATAACGCGCCGACAATTGCGAGCGCAAAAAAAGTTCTGCGCAAATGCTGTTTAATGTTTTGTTTATTCATGATTTGATTTCCTTTTCTTGTTTTTGGCCATCTTGGGTTTCCCGTTATTGAGAAGTCCAGTCATTTCTGGCCGTTGACGGATGTACAGCCGCAAATTCGGCCTGAGGTTACGGGGAAAGTTGGGAAATGGTTAACGCGCTAAACCGTTGAAGGATCGAAGCGGCACGGGGTTACGCGGAAAATGCGGATGTAACGGATGAGTTCTTGGCTGGCGCCTAATACAAAAGACCTACGATTGGGCGCCCGATTCGGCGTGCCACAATTCGACTGCACTCAGGGCAAGACTTTCGCTCACTCCCTGTGGATCACTTCTGTATCCGTGATTATCCGTGCAATCCGTGGTTAAGTCATTGCGGCGCGAGGGAGGCGACGATTTTCTCGAAGCGCGGATCGCCACGCAGCGGGTCCCAATCTGGATCGAGGCGAAGGTCGCCGTAATGTGCACCCGCCGGCATTTTGGCGAGAGCTTGGAGTTGCTCAATGGCCAGGTCGCGCTCGCCGGTCCACGCACAGATCACAGCATAAGAATAAAGTACGTCCGGGCCGTCGAGTGCGTTCTTCGCCAGGGGGAGAAGGTCCACCGCCCGGCGACCCTCGCGCAGCGCCTCTTCTTTTCGCCCGAGTGCAGCGTCGATCAGGCCCAGCACGCAAAGAGCCCCGCCGTCGTCGGGCCGCGCGCGAACCGCTTCCTCCTGCGGCACACGCGCGGCACTAAAGGCGGCGTGTGCCGCGACGGTG
>QHOW01000102.1 GCA_003219435.1 Verrucomicrobiota bacterium
GTCATGAGTCGCGAACAAATCCGCGAGGATCTAAAGCAATACGCGGCGCGCTGGCCGGAGCGGCGGTTCTGGTTCGCCGGCGACATGACGGTCGAGCCGCAGGAAGGGAACCGAGTGCGGGTGACGTTTCCGCTCCGGTACCAATTGCGCAACCGCGCGCAAGATTCGTCCGGCAAGATCGACAAAACCCTTATGTTGGAAATGGTCGGAGAGGATCTGCAAGTCGTCGCGGTCAGCGAACGCGAAGCCGAGTAGGTGAGAATCACCAGGGGATTTCTTTGCGGTCCCTCCAGAATTTGCTGGTTTGATCTTGGGGAGTGTCGGCAGCGAGCCAAATCCGCCTCCGCCGTCCTCCTCCGCAGAGCCACGGCGCGACGAGAGGCTACGGCGCGACAGGCAATTCCGACGGTGGTGTTACCAAGGAATAACTTTCCTGTCCCTGAAGAACTTACCAGTCATCGAGTGAGGAGCTTCAGATGCTAGCCACACCACCCCTGAGGCGCCTTCTGCTACTGAGCGGGTGGCGCTGGCGCCGCCCATGTCGGTCCGGACCCAGCCCGGACAAACGGAATTGACGGCGAACTTCGGTAACGCGGCGGCGAGCTGTACGGTGACGCCGTTGAGCGCCGTCTTCGAAATGCAATAGGCTGGTGCCCAGCCATCGGCGCCATCGGCTAATTGGCCGCCGCCGCTTGAGACATTCACGATGCGCGGCGCGTCGCTCTTTTTCAGGAACGGCACAAACGCCTGCGCCAACAACAGCGCGCCGAGTGTGTTCGTGCGCAATGTGGTCTCGAACGTCTCGGGCGCGACCATGAGCACGTCCTTGTCGTCATCGAGCAGAATGCCGGCGTTGTTCACCAGCGTGTCGAGTCGATCGCTTTTTCTCGAAAATTCTTCCGCCGCGCGTCGAATGCTGTCCGGTCTGGAGACGTCGATCTTGATGAATGTGGCAGTGATGCCACTGCGGCCTTTGCCGTAATCTTCTTCTTCAGCTTCTCGGTTCAGTTTCTGAGCAGCCGCCACTCCGGCATCGGAGTTACGCGCGCCGAGGAAAACATGAAAACCTTTGCGCGCCAGCTGTCGCACAACTTCAAACCCGATCCCCTTGTTCGCGCCGGTCACTAGCGCGATCCGTTTTCCTTTTGTCATGCAACAGCGTCGAGCGAGCCGTGACGAAGGGCAACTATTTGCTCACGCGTAACGCCGTGCGTTTTCTTAAAAAGCGACAGCGGGTTCGTATTTCTGTTTTAAGTGATCGATGTACACGCTGTACGCCTCGGCGAGCGGCGCGCTTTCGATGAAGAGAATATTCTCGGAGTTGAATTGGGCGCTACGCGAGAAGTTATACGAGCCCGTGATCACGGTATCGTCGATCAAGAGAACTTTGTTGTGCATGAAATCGTGGCGCCCGGTCGGTGTATAGGGCGTTGAGTTTTTTCCGACGAGGCCGGCGCGCGCGATGATGTCTTTAAGCGCGCCGATCTTCCAACGATTTTGCGGCACTTCCTGCCATTGCACGTAAACCTGCGCCATCTGTGTGCGATCGTAAATTCCGTCGACAGCGACGCGGCCTGCGCGCAACAAATTGCCAAGCTCGGTGATGAGAGTGCCCGAGTTGATCAACAGGCTGCAAATGCGGACGCGACGCTGCGCAACGCGAACACGCTTCGCGATTTCGGAATCGATTTCCAAACCGCAACCGGGAGAAAACATGACGCGCGCCTCGGCCGGTTGACCAGAAAAGGTCAGCGGCACCGGGACTGTTTGTATCTCGCCGGTGTTATCGAAGTTTTCTTTTTTCCAGATTTGTTCGAAATCCTCAGCGTAGTAATTGGCCAAGGCGGACGAATCGATCTCCAGAATATTGTTTTCCATTAAGGTAAAGGCGTCGTCGGTCAGATTGGTCGAGCCAGTCCAGATCGATTGTCGATCGCGCAGGATAAATTTGCTGTGCATCAGTTTCATACCGGCGATGCGACGCCAGGGATAGCCTAACGACTGGACAAATGCGCCGGTGCCGGCGGGAGCGGGGTCCTGACCGGCGGCAACATTTGGCTGTGGTGGTTTGTCTCCGTCATAGCAAAAACGAATTTCGACGCCGGCGTCTGCGCGTTCGCGCAAAGCCGCCGCTAACTGGGTGCGGAGCGGATCACTGAACCGCATGTCATAAACGGCCAAATCGAGAGTTTGCTTTGCGGCGCGTATGAATGCGGTCAGCCGCGTCATGACGGCATCGGCGGATTGTTCGCCTTGAGCGAGAAAGAAAACCGAAAGATTATCCACGCCGGGCGGCCATCGTCTGATCGACGGCACAACGCAAGTTCGGCCGCCTGGACATCGAAATCGCCGCTTCTCTGAGGGCGGTGCTTTCGTCAATGCCGCGTTTTCATAATGATTGCCTCAAACTGCAAGTCATTTCCGCCAATGGCGCAGGACGCGGTGCTTCGGAACGGCGGTAGCGTGATCGCTGGTGGTGACAATCAATTGGCGTCGGTGCAAGTTCTCGAGCGCGGTTTGGACTGCGCTTTTTGAAAGGCCGGTCGCTTCGGCGAGCATGCGCAAACTTGCGGGCACTGGTATCCATTTCGCGCGGGCGGCCTGGCCGTACAGATGCAGATAAACGAGATACGCGGCCGGTTGTCGGTCGTGCCCGACGATATCGCGCATAAGGACGTCAATAACGTAATCGTCGATCGGAATGGTTTGGCGAAAAAGAGGCAAGTTCCAACGATAAATGAAGACGGCAGAAGGATGAAGTGAATTCTTCTGCCGCTATACCGATAAACGGACAGCGATCTTTGCGCAAACAAGTCGGTCGCTTCTGGACGCAGATGCGGAGACAAATTTAGATTCGACCATGATCAAGCAAATCAAATTCGTTAGCATTCCGGTGGCCGACCAGAATCGGGCACTCGATTTTTACACGGAGAAACTCGGATTCACCATCATCACCGATCAACCGTTCGATGAGAAACAACGCTGGATTGAATTGCGCGTGCCGAAGGCCGAAACGCGGGTGGTATTGTTCACAGCCGAGGGGGATGAAAAACGCATCGGCTCCTTCATGAACATGTCGTATGCGTGCGACGACATTGATAAGACTTACAAGGAGCTGAGTGCGCGCGGCGTGGAATTTGAAGGTCCGCCCCAGAAACAGCCGTGGGGCACCTACGCGATGTTCAAGGACAGCGAAGGCAACCGGTTCGTGGTGTCGTCGTAACCACCGCCGTTCCGCTGCCAGTTATACGTTCCATTTGCTCTGAGAATGCCAGATCAATTCGTTATCGACGAGAAATGATCCGCTCGTATTCGTCATGTGGACCGATCCAAAACCAATAAACGGTATCAGCTTCCACGTCAGCCAATGCGCGATAGCCGGTGTCGCCGATTCGAATCGACCAAACTTTGCCAACTTTCTTGAAATGCAAGGTCGGCAACCGCGGATCGTGAAGCCAGAGACGATAAGTTTTGCGAGCGTCGCGTCGAACCGATTCGGGAAGCTTTCGATAGCTTTCCCAAAATCTACGGTTCGTCAATGACTTCATCCAACGGCTTCACGCGACCCGATTTGATATCTTCCTTCAATTCAGCAAGCAGATGATCGACCTTTCCGGCGTTCGAATCGCGCTCGATCTGCTTTTCCCATTCATCCAGATTGTTCGCTTCTTCGGCGGCAATGCGCTCCCACAGCTCATGACGCTCTTCCAAGGACAGGCCCTTAACCTCTTTGAGGATTTTTTCTACGGTCGCGCTCATAACGAGACTTCGACAACAGCTGCGGTTACTAGTTCCCGGATTGGCTCGCCGTGTTTTTTTAAACTTCCGAGATATCCCTGAATGGCGTCGCAAATATTCGCCATTGCTTCGTCACGAGTTTTCCCTTGCGACATGCAGCCGGGCAAAGCTGGACATTCGGCGACAAACACGGCGTCTTCATCGGGCTCAACTGTGACGCGGAATTTCACGTCGCAAGTCTAGCAATCGCTGGGGGGGTCCGCAACGCGAGAAAGTCTTTATGTATCAGGAAATATCGTCGGTTTCCATCTGCTCGGACGATGTCGATCTTGTCGAGCATACAGAAGGCGATAACAACAAAGCAAACACTCGCGCGGCAAACCCTCCGGCGTAGGATTCTGAGAGATGAAAAGAGAAAATCCGATAATTGAAATTTGTCCCGGCATCACGCGGCGGACGGTCGCGAACGGCAAGACGATGTATCAGATGATCGCGACGCTGGCGGCCGGGAGTCGCATGCCTGCGCACTCCCACCCGCAGGAGCAAATCGTTCACATTCTCGAAGGTAAAATGCGACTCATCGTTGATGGCGTGCCGCATGAGCTTTCAACCGGCGATTCTTTCTATCTCGCCACCAACGTCCCGCATGGTGTCGAAGTGATATTACCGACACGCGTGCTCGATACGTTCAGTCCGCCGCGCGATGATTACCTGGCGATCGACGAAGAGAGAATGGCGAGTGATCAGTGATCGGTTATCGGTGAGCCGGTCACACCTCAGAATGAAAGCGGAAACTGCGGGAGATCAGCTTCGGTGCGGCTCGGTCGCGCAAACGGTTGCGTTCGCCAGTTTGTCGATCGGGAACGCGACGGTTTGGTGCGCAAACTGCCAGATCGAAAACGCTGCGCTGAGGATAAACAGAGCGTAGACCACTATCTCCAGCGCATTGCGCTTTTTCTCTTCCGAACGAACCAACAGAGCGTAAGTAAATTCAAAGTTTTGCATAAGGTTTGGATTGATTGACGCCACTGCTTATGCAATGCCCGTGCCAGGATTTCGATTATCAATCCAAGTTGCTTGCAATGAGTAGATTGAGATCTATTCGGATTAACACGGCGACGTGCCAATGTTCCGGGTATGGGAACCAACGGTTCCGTTTTTGGGACGGCAAACCAGACTACCATTTGTCCGACCTTGTGAGCCTAATGAAGCTCAGCGCTCATTGAGCCGCCGCAGCCCTGGCGAGAGCGCGCTCATTGCAGTCGGCGCGCAACGCTTTCATCTCGGCGCGCAGCAGGACCATGCGCGACGCGACGCCTTTATATTTCTTCGTGACTCCCGTGACCGTCCGGTTGACCGCGCCCTGACTGACAAGGCCCTGAAGCTTTTCATAGGCCCGCAACCGCAGCATCTCTTCGCCGCCGCTGGCCGCGTTGCGCTCCCGTAGATTGAGCAGGATAATTTCGAATAACGGCTTGAATTCGAACGAGGCCCTGGAAGAAAGAACAGCCACCAGTTCTTCGGTGATGTTGTCGGGTGCGCGGCGGGTGAAGGAGATGCCAGATCGTTTAGACATTGGAGACTATAGCACCGATTCGAGAAATAGCCACCGAGGCGGCCTGGCCGCTTATTCAAGAGAACTTTACCAGCCTGCGATCGCGAGGAGGCCACGGCTCTCCCGTTTGTTGGCACCGCGCTTGGCCTCGCGGATCGCCACCATCTGATTCGCGTGCCGCGTTAGTTCGCGTCTACGACCGGCCGGCAATTCGATGCCGGAGCTGGAGGAACGGACGTTCGATGGACAAGAACAGAACGAGTCCCACCGCGTAAATCGACACTTCTACAAGGAAAAGAGCGGGAACAGATGTCAGCGCGATGCTGTGGCTGGAACAGAATCGGGTCACGGCATGAATGACGAGTTTGTGGCTCAGGTAAACGCTGTAAGCGATGCTGGCCAAGAATGCTGCGCCGGGAATTTCGATTCGGCGGAAAAGTAAACGCGGACTAACGGCACAAACGAGCAACGCAGCCATTCCAAACCCGATCAGGGGAAATTGCCAGATACAGGCCGCGACGGTGAGATCGCCTTCGCCGATGTACAAACCGTAAACGATTGCGGCTAATCCGGGCAGCCACAGCCAGAGCGCCCCATCCATCAGTCGTCGCCACCAAGACGGCCGAAACTTCTCGATTGCAGCCAGGACAACTCCGAACACCAGCGGATCGAGGCGTGTCCAGGTAGGATAATAAATCCATGATTGAAATCCGCGGAAGCTCACGCCGCCGTCACCGGGATTTTGCCACGCGAGAAACGCGCGCAAGACGAGTCCGCCGATAAAAATTATGCAGGGAATGATGATTCCCGCGCGCGGCCAGCAGCTGATCAGAATCAGAATCAACGGCAAGGCGAGATAGAATTGGTCCTCGATCGCGAGCGACCATGCGTGCGAGAACGCGGTGCCGCCGTGAAGCGCAATGTTTTGGATAGACAAAAGAAATTTCCAGAGCGGCTGTGCCATGTCGGGATACTCGCGCCACGACGGCAACAAAAAGTAAACCGCTAGAGTGACAAAGTAAGCCGGCATGATCCGGAAGATGCGACGAGCGAAGAAGCGCCCAAGCTTGATCGAGTGTTCGCGTGCGAGCGGCGCGAGCAATTGCCCGCCGATCAAGTAACCGCTGAGGACGAAGAAAAGATCGACACCGATCCAGCCGAAGCGATCAACGCGGCCGGGCAATTTGAATCCGAAAAGTGCCGCGTGATAAATGACGACAACGATGATGGCGAGCGCACGGAGAAGATCGAGACCCGGTTGGCGTTCGCGGTTGGTAAAGCGCGGGTCGATTGCAGTTTCGGTCGCAGGCTTGTCAATGGCGGAAACTAGCAGGCGATTGCGCGACGTCGAGTCCGCGGGAGGTTCTCATCGCGAAACTCGGAGACGAAATGGAGGTCGGATATCAGAAGTCGGAGGTCAGAAGTCAGAGGTCAGATCTTTCCAGGGAGATCTTACTTCCTCAGGTCGATAAAAATTTGCCAACGCTTTATGCTCTCGAGTTTCAGAATGCCTTGTTCGAGCCAGGCCGCCTACACCGAGGCTACGGCGAGCCAAGGAGGTCAGAGGTCGGAAGTCAGCAGGCAGGCCATTATTTATTTTTTGCGTGTGTACGCAATTTCCATGGTTTTCGCTTCCTGGCCGCCGCGATCTTCATACCACTCAAAGGTGTGATGGTCTTTGTCGACGATCTTGATCACTTCGCGGATTTTCTGTTTCATGCCCGGAATCGCTTCGTATTCTCCGGTGTAGGTAAACGTTTTGGTCGCGGGATCGTAGTCGCCCTCCGAC
>QHOW01000103.1 GCA_003219435.1 Verrucomicrobiota bacterium
AAGGTGCTGGATCAAATTCTGACCCACGGCGCGAATTTCAAGATTGCCGAAATCAAGATTGGCAAAAAGCGGGCGGACCAAAGCTTCGCCCGAATCGAGGTCTCTGCTCAAACGAGCGAAGCGCTCGGCGAGCTGATCCTCCGCCTGCGACAGCACGGGGCCGAGGTGGCCAAGCATGCGGATGCGCAGTTCGCGAAGGCCCCGTCGGATGGAGTTTTCCCGTCCGATTTCTACGTGACAACCAACCAGCAAACATTTGTTCGATTTGAGGGCAAAGACATCAAAGTCCGGCCCGCCATAATGGACAGCGCAATTGCGGTTGACCGAAAAAAACGCACTGCCCGGGCGGTCAAGTTTTTCGACGTCAGTAAAGGCGATGAAATCGTGGTAGGACATGAGGGGATTCGTGTTGTTCCGGTTCAGCGTTCGACGTCGGGTACCGACCTCTTTCAGTTCATCAACACGATCGTTGAGGCGGATGAACCGAAATCGGCGGTCATCCGCGAGCTCGGTCACGAACTGCAACGCGCACGCAGAACGAACGCCAGGATCGCGATCGTTGCCGGACCTGCAATCGTGCGGACAGGCGCTGGCCAGCATTTGATCCGCCTCATCGAGCTGCGATATGTCGATCGTCTCTTCGCCGGAAACGCATTTGCCGTTTACGATGTGGAACGGGCGCTCTTCGGAACCTCGTTGGGAATGAATCCCGATCTCGCGTTTGCCCGGGGCGGCCACGAGAACCTCCTTCGTGCGATTAATACGATCCGCGAGGCAGGCGGTATCTCCGCGGCCGTACGAAAAAAGATACTGAACCACGGCGTCATGCACGCCTGCGTCCGCCGCAACGTCGATATCGTGCTGACTGGCACGATCCGGGACCAGGGACCGATTCCCGGTGTCGCCACAGATGCGCTGGAAGCTCAAAAAGTCATGCGAGAGAAACTGGCCGATGTAACCCATGTCCTGCTTCTCGCGACCCTCAAACATTCGCTTGCCGTGGCCAGCATGCTAGGGCCCACGGTGAAGACAGTCTGTGTCGATATCGATCCATCGGCAGTGGAGCACGCGGTCGAACAGCAGCCCTTGCAATCAATCGGGCTGGTCACAGATGTGGAACCATTCCTGCGGGAACTTGCCGAGTGTATCTCCGATAGCGAAGCGCAACGGGGCGATCGCAAAGAAACAATGCGACGCCAATAAAATTGTCGATCTTATGCGCGAGTTGCTTCTTTGTCCTCCGGACTATTACGGCATTGAGTACGAGATCAATCCCTGGATGAGCCGCGCCCGCGGCGCGGAGGCCGCGCTCGCCCAGAAGCAATGGAAAGAACTGCATGCGACGCTCTTGAAATTGGATTTCAAGATCCATTTGGTCGCGCCGCAACCAAACCTTCCCGATATGGTTTTCACCGCTAACGCGGGGCTGACCGTCGGTCGCAGATTCATTCCGAGCAATTTCCGGCATAAAGAGCGCGCCGGCGAAGCGCCGCATTTTGCGCGCTGGATGGAAGAACACGGCTACGAAATCTTCTGGTTGCCCGATAGTCTTTACTTCGAAGGCGAAGGCGATGCTCTCTTCAGCGGCGACGCACTTTTTTGCGGATACAAGTTTCGCTCCGATATCCAATCTCATCGCGCCGTGGCAGAGATTCTCGGTTGTCTTGTGATCTCGGTCGAACTTGTTGATCCGCGCTTTTATCATCTCGATACCTGCTTTTGTCCCCTGCCTGATGGCGGGGCGGTTTGGTTTCCGGCGGCCTTCGACGAATACGGGCAGCGCGCTATCCGCGAGCATGTGCCCGAATTGATCGATGTCCTGCCGGAGGAGGCGATGCATTTTTCGTGCAACGCTGTGGTGATCGAGCGCGACATCGTTTTGCCCGAAGGCGCGCCCAAACTCGTGGCCACTTTAGTTGACCGTGGCTACCGCTGCCACGAATTGCCAATGAGCGAATTCATCAAAGCCGGCGGCGCGTGCAAGTGTCTCACGATGTTCATGCCGCAAAGAGAAACGTCTAAAGTTTAAAGTTTTAAGTCTTAAGAACTGCGCCGAGCGTCCGCTTCTCACTTAAAACTTAAACTTGTGCTCCCGCTTCGCTCGTAATGCGTGCTCGATTTTGCCCAGTGGCAAACAGTTCACGACGTCGCCTTTCGTCAGCCAACCTTTGCGCGCGCTGCCAATGCCGAACCATAAGTCCTGGAGGCGCTCGGTGCGATGAGCGTCGGGATTGATTACGCATTTAACCCCTTTTTGTTTCGCCAATGGCCACCAGCGCCAGTCGAGATCGAGACGTTTGGGAGCTGCGTTAAGCTCGATCCAAGTTCCGGTGCGCGCGGCTGCGTCAAGAACTGCGGGGATGTCGATCTGATACGGCTCGCGTTTTAGAAGCAGGCGACCGGTCGGATGCGCCAGCATGGTGACGAAGCGATTCTCCATCGCGCGAATCACCCGCGCGGTCATGTCCGCTTCGCTCAAGTTAAAAACAGAATGGACGGATGCGACGACGTAGTCGAGCTGCGACAAAATATTGTCAGGAAAATCGAGCGAGCCATCGCGCAGAATGTCGCATTCGACCCCCGCAAACATGCGAAAGCCATCGAACTTTTTGTTCAGCTCTCGAATCAACGCGCTTTGCGCGCGCAGTTGCGCCTCATCGATTCCGTGCGCTTGAATCGAGCTGCGGCTGTGATCGGCAATGCCGAGATAGTCCAGGCCGAGCGCTTGCGCTGCTTCCGCCATTTCTTCGAGTGAGTTGTGACCGTCACTCGCGCTGGTGTGGCAGTGAAACGTTCCCCGCAAGTTTTCCTGCTCGATCAGTTTCGGGAGCCCCGAAAGCTTTCGGGGCTTTTCGGCAGCTTCGAATTCGCCACTATTTTCCCGTAATTCCGGCGCGATGAAATCGAGATCGAGCGCCCGGTACAAATCCGCTTCATCGCGCACCTTTGGAATTTTCTTCACCGGCCTCTTCTTTTTCGCCTTCGGATCGACGGGAAGTGGAGCGAGCCGATACTCGTTAAGCGTCCAGCCGCGTTCGAGCGCGCGGCTGCGCAGCTCGATGTTGTGCTCCTTGTTCCCGGTGAAATAGGCCAGTGCAAAAGGATATTCCGGCGAGCTTACCACTCGCAGATCACACTGAACGCCCGAACGAAGCCGCACGCTCGATTTGGTCGGGCCCTGCGCGATGATCGAGTCCACCAGCGGATGGGCGACGAAAAATTTCGTGATCGCTTCCGGCTTTTTCGTGGCCACCACCAGATCGAGGTCGTGCACAATTTCTTTTCGACGCCGATAACTCCCCGCAACATCGACTTGGAGAGCATCGGGATGCCCGGCGAGATCGCTCCGCATTGTTTCCGCTTCGCCGGCGATCTGGCCGAACTGAAAGTAACCGGAATGTTTTGCGCGTTCCTCGATCGCTTTGCAGATCTTGATTTGTGTGGTTTCGCCAAAGCCGGGCAATTGCGCCACGCGGCCGGTTTCGCATGCCTGACGCAATTGCTCGATCGAGCTGACCTGCAGTTGCTCGTAGAGCGCCTTGATCTTTTTCGCGCCCAAGCCGGAAATCGAGAACAACTCCAAAATCGCCGCCGGAAATTCCGTGCGCAGTTCTTCGAGATATTTTAATGAGCCGGTGGCAGCGAGTTCCTTGATTTTCTCCGCGATGCTTTTCCCGATTCCGGGAATTTTTGAGAGCGCTTCCTCATCCTGGAGACTGGAGATATTGCCACCAAAGGTTTCGAGCGATCGCGCGGCATTCGTGTAAGCACGAATTTTGAACGGGTTTTCTCCCTTCAGTTCGAGCAGTGCCGCAACCTCGTCCAGAACAGCCGCGATCTCGCTTTTGGTCATTAACCAAACCGTTAGTCCAGATTGCCGTCTCGTCGATCTTCAAGAGAGACTGACAATTTCAACACTGCACCACTCCATTACTCCGTTACTCCAATTGCGGCGCCTCACATGCGCCCGCGGCGCTGGTAGAATTCGTAGCGCGCAACGATTGATTCAACATACTTCCGCGTTCCGGGAAAATCGATGTTTTGTAGGAACTTCCGTACCGGGATTGCGGCGACCGTATCTCCACCGCTCCAGCGCTGCGCACGGCTGGCGCCGGCATTGTATTCCGCCAACGCAAAGGGCATGGGGTCCGATTGCGCTTTCCAGCGTTCGAGCGCCCGACGCAAATACCAGGCGCCGGCCTCGAGATTTGTTCTTGGATCGAAAAGCTGTTCGACACGGAAGTTGTCGATCTTATTTTCGCGCGCCCATTCCATGGCCGCTTTTTCGCTCACCTGCATCAGCCCGCGCTCGCCGGCGCTGCCATATTTTTTTGGATCAAACTTGCTTTCGCGCCAAACGACCGCTTTCACCAGCATCGGGTCGAGGTAATGTTCTGTTGCGACGGAACGAATCAGATGATCGTACTGGTGAAACCGGGCCGGACTCATCCATTCGTAAAATGTATAAACTGGATCGCCGGAGCGCGTGGCCAGATAAGCAACGCCCGCCGCGAGCGCAAGCAATACGCAAAGAATCAGTTTAAAGAGAAATCGAATCATTCAGTCCGTGCCAGCCTTCCACGCCGTGGCGCAGCGAAGCCGGGCGCTAATCGTGCTCGTGCCCGAAATCATTTTCATTGATAAAGATCGATTACGAGCATGAGCATGAGCACGATCATGAAGAGGATCAATCCATGCATCATTGCCTCTGATCAATTAAATTCAGCTCAATGGCATGATGAAGCCTGCTTACGTCCGGGTAGTTATTGATCGCGCGATCCATCGGGAACTCGATTACCTCGTTCCCGAAACATTGGCTGAACGAATCGGCGTCGGATCGCGGGTGCGCGTCCCGTTTCGCGACAAATCCGGTCTGGCTACCGTTGTCGCCCTCCTGGAGCAAAGCGAAGCGAAAGGTATCCGGCCGATCGAAGCAGTCGTCGGCGACGCGCCCGCCCTAAGCGAGCCAATGCTCGAGTTAGCGCGATGGATCAGCGCCTACTATTGCTGCCCAATCGAAACCGTCATGCGCAGTTTGCTGCCGCAGGTGATCCGCCGCGGTGAAGTCGGCTGGAAGAAACAGCTGTTCGTGCAGCCGGGACGCAAGATCGGCGACGAGGAGATCGAGAAGTTGCGAAAACGCGCGCCGCGGCAGGCGGAGCTCCTGGAAGCAATCTCGCGACTGGAAGCGCCCATTCGCGCGGCCCAGCTTCTGCGCCAGACATCGCTCGACAACCAGACCTTGCGCGCGCTGGTCAAACGCGGCCTTGCGGAATTGCGCGAAGAAGCGGTCGTCCGCGATCCACATGCCGATGAGCAGTTCATCGCAACTTCGAATCTCATTTTGAACCAGGAGCAATCTCGCGCGCTCCACGAAATTACTCAGGCGCTTGATTCGCCGCAAAACGCGCGTCCGATTTTGCTCCACGGCGTCACCGGCTCCGGCAAGACGGAAATTTATTTACAGGCGATTCGTGGCGCGCTCAGTCGCGGGCGCACTGCGATTGTGCTTGTCCCGGAAATTTCGCTTACGCCGCAAACGGTTGAGCGTTTCAAAGGGCGGTTTGCCGAAGCACAGGATGCGGTTGCGGTATTGCACAGCCATTTATCCGAGGGCGAACGCCACGATGAATGGCACAAAATTCATTCCGGTCGCGCGCACATTGTGATCGGCGCGCGCAGCGCCGTGTTCGCGCCGCTGAAAAACCTCGGACTGATCGTGGTCGATGAAGAACACGAGACAACCTACAAGCAGGAGGACGCGCCCCGGTATCACGCGCGCGATATCGCCGTCGTGCGCGCAAAGATAGAGAAATGCGTGGTGGTTCTGGGCAGCGCCACGCCGTCGCTCGAAAGTTATCACAATGCGCTTGCCGGCAAATATCGCCTCGCCACTCTTACCCAGCGAGTGGATGAAAAGCAGATGCCGCTGATGCGTATTGTCGATCTTCGCCAGGAACGCCGGAAAGAAAAGGCCGCCGCGATTCTGTCGGAAAGATTGCGCGCCGCCATTGCCGATCGTCTGGAAAAACGCGAGCAGACAATTCTGTTTCTGAATCGGCGCGGATTTTCCACGTCGCTGCTTTGCAGCAATTGCGGCGAAGCGCGCAACTGCCCGAATTGCAGTGTCGCGCTCACTTTTCATCGGCATCCGGCGGCCGCGGGACGGTTGAGCTGTCATTTATGCGGCCATACCGCAGCCGTGCCCAAGAAATGTCCGGCTTGCGGCAAAGATGCGCTGATTTACGCCGGGTTCGGCACGGAGAAAGTCGAGTCAACCGTGGCCCACATTTTTCCGAAGGCGACCGTCCGCCGGATGGACGCGGATTCCATGACCCGCAAAGAGGCTTATCGTGAAACGCTGCGCAATTTTCGCACTGGCAAGATCGATATCCTCGTCGGCACGCAAATGATCGCGAAAGGTCTGCATTTTCCGAATGTGACACTCGTCGGAATCATCAACGCCGATCTCGCCCTGCATCTGCCAGATTTTCGCGCGGGCGAACGAACCTTTCAGCTTCTGACGCAAGTGGCAGGACGCGCCGGACGTGGCGAAACATCCGGAGAAGTTTTCGTTCAAACTTACACACCCTTCAGTCCCTCGATTCAGTTTGCCCGGCACCACGATTTCGCCGGCTATTTTCAGCAGGAACTCGAATTCCGTGAGCGCTGCGATTTCCCTCCGTTCAAGCACGCGATTCTAATCACGGCGCGCTCGGCGCACGAAGGTCGCGCAAAATTGTCGGCTGAAACGTTAAAGCGCCGTTTGAAAGAAGCGCTGCCGGAAGAATTCATTTTAGGCGACGCAACGCCCGCGCCCTTGGAAAAATTACAGGGGCAATTCCGTTTTCACATTTTGATTCGCGGCGAAGCCATCATGCGCTTGAGCCGTCTCGTCCGCGAGACGCTGGACAAACTGCCATTCCCTGAGGACGTCACCGTGACCGTCGATGTCGATCCTTATCAGCTGCTGTAGTGCTGGGGAGCACAGGCCGCTGGCCTGTTCTTTTCGGCAGCTTGCCGAAAAGCCGCGCTGGAGACACGGATCTTTATCCGTTGCGAAACCGATCGTGTGTCCGGCGAGCCGCCGGACGCTGCAGGCTGGCAGCCTGCGCTCCCTGGATCTTTCAGTTACGACTT
>QHOW01000026.1 GCA_003219435.1 Verrucomicrobiota bacterium
ATGGATCATGATGACGCGCTCCTCTCGCTTGAGCGTCATGCTACAAGCAAGATTCGGTCGGTCGGCGATCTTCAAGCCATCGGCACATTGGGTTTTCGCGGCGAAGCGCTGCCGAGCATCGCCAGTGTTTCGCGATTTCGATTAACCGCGCGCGAGTCCGGCGCCATTGCCGGAACAGAGATCATCGTTAATGGCGGCAAGATCGACATCGTCCGCGAGAGCGGTGAAGCGCCCGGAACGCAGGTCGAAGTGCGCTCGCTTTTTTTCAATCTGCCCGCGCGCCGGAAATTTCTTCGCTCCGAAAATACGGAAAGCCGCAATATTGAGCATCAGATCCACCTGCAGGCGATTGGCCATCCGCAGATCGCCTTTACGTTGCTGCGAGACGACCGCCTTGTGTTTCAATTACCGGCAACGGCAACGCTTCGCGATCGGATTCGGGATTTATACGGTGTCGAATTATTGGACCGCTTGATTCAGGTAAACGGCAGCGGCCCACGTAAGATTCAGATCAGCGGCTTCATCGGGCGGGCGGGCTTGAGCCGGCAAACGCGTGCGCAGCAGCTCATTTTTGTGAATGGCCGCGCGATCGAAAGCGTCCTCATCACGGGCGCTGTTCGTGAAGGCTATCACACCGCGTTAATGAAAGGACAGTATCCAGTCACGTTCCTTTTTCTTGACCTCGATCCGGCCGCAGTCGATGTAAACGTTCATCCGGCGAAACGTGAAGTGCGCTTTCGCGATCCGGCCGGAGTTCGCGAAGCAATCGTCGCCTGCGTTCAGCAAACCTTGGAACGCGCTCGGACGGAATGGCAGGAAAAATTTCGCGCGCCGGCTATGCCACCGCCTTCCATTCCCCAAAAGACAATTGTGGATCTAAAATTGCGGCACGAGATAACTTCTCCCGAAGCATCAGATCGCGAGTTGCCGAATCTTGGTCCCGCAACTGTAGTCCCGACTCGTCGGGACTTGGCCGCCTCAGCTCTAGCAACGGCGGATGACCCCGGCCAGGCTAACCAATCTAATAAAGCTCTATCTCCGGTCGCGAGCAGATCCGATGGCAACCGGCAGCAATTCCAGATCATCGGCGTGCTCAATAAACTCTACATCCTGTTGGAGAATGCCAATGGCCTTGTTCTGGTCGATCAGCACGCCGCGCACGAGCGCATCCTCTTCGAAGAATTACGGCGAAAAATGGAAGAGCAAGGAGTTCCAACGCAAAAACTGCTGCTTCCTCAGACGTTCGATCTGCCGCCGCGCGATGCGGATTGGATCGAGCGCAATTTGCCGACCTTGGAAAAAATGGGCATCGGAATCGAGAACTTCGGGCCAAATACATTCAAGATCGACAGCCTTCCAGCCTTTTTGGATGTGTTAGATCCCGCGCAGTTCATGAGCAAAGTGATCGACGATCTCAGAAGCGTCAGCAACAGCAGTTCAGCCATGCGAATGGGTGAAGAGATGATCGCCAAAACAGTCTGCCGGCATGCAGTCAAAGCCAATGATCCGCTGGGTTATCTCGAAGTTGAGAAACTGATTCGGGATTTGCTCGATTGCGACTTGCCTTACTGCTGTCCGCACGGGCGGCCAACGATGATTCAGATTTCGCTTGCCGAGCTGGAGAAAAAATTCGGACGCAAAATCTGACGAGTTCGTCCCCAACACGCTTGGGAGATTGTACACGAGATGGTCAGGCAGAATGCAAGCTGCAATCCTATCCGCGAGATTTCCTTCGTCGGCGAGCGCGGCTTCCATTTCGCGGAAGCGTTTCGAGGCTGGTGACAAGCAAAACGTTGATCATTTCGACGGTATCATCTGGCAGGTCCACCATTAACCAGTGACCGCTGGGTGATAGATGCATGAAATCCGGGTGCGGCACGTCAGCAGACCTACCGCTTGCTATATGAACTCGAAATGGCACAAACGAAGTCGCCTCGAAATGTCTGCGGATTTGCTCGCCGGTCATGAAATAGAAAAATAACAGAATCTCGCATTAGCGGCAATTGGCGAGTCCAATCAATTACCTATTTACGTTTTCGAGCGCGCAGCTAGTTTTGGCCCGCAGTGAAGAAAATCGAGGCGATCATCAAACCCTTTAGAACCGAGCCGGTGAAAGAGGCGCTTATGGCAATAGGCGTGGCAGGAATGAGTCTCAGCGAGGTAAAAGGCTTTGGTCGCCAAAAAGGGCACAGCGAAATTTATCGTGGCACCGAGTACACAGTCGATTTTCTTTCCAAGATAAAATTCGAGATGGTTGTTTCCGACGATCAGGCGCAGCGCGCGGTCGAAGCCATTTTGGGGGCGGCCAAGACTGGCAAGATCGGCGATGGAAAGATCTTCGTTGCACAAGTGGAAGAAGCAGTGCGGATCCGAACGGGCGAACGCGGCATGGAGGCGCTTTGAGCGTGAAGCGCTCCCGCCGTTAAATCGTTAAGAGAGTTACAAAGTTAAAAAAGGCAGCCCATTTGCGACTCAAACCAACAACCGCACATATCACGCCATTGGGATCGTGTAACGATTTAACGATTTAATCTATGTATGATTACCTGTTGTCGATCTTTCTCGGAGTGATCGAGGGTCTCACGGAATTTCTTCCCGTGAGTTCAACCGCGCATCTGCGCATTTGCGAAGCGTTACTGCACATCGATCTTCACGATGGTTTCTGGAAAATGTACACGATTGTCATTCAGCTCGGCGCGGTGCTGGCGTTGCCGGTGTATTTTTGGCACCGCATCGTGCAGTTCCTCCGCACATTTCCAAGAGGCGAACGCGGAGATCGCACCATCTTAACCCATCCATTGAGTCTGACATTGATCGCGTTCGTCGTTACAGCTGTGCCGGCTTGGGCCTTAACGAAACAAATCGGCAAGAATCTGGAAAATCTCTGGGTTATGGCGCTGGCGCTCCTCATTGGTGGAATCATCATGTGGATCGTTGACGCAGTTTTCACGCGGCCGCGCACAATGCACATGGAGGAAATGACTCTGCCACAAGCGGTCTGGATTGGCGCAGCTCAGATTCTTTCCGCCATTTTCCCGGGCACTTCGCGCTCGATGTCTACCATCGCGGCTGGGCAGGCGGCCGGCATGTCACGCCCGGCCGCTCTTGAATTTTCGTTCTTCCTATCAATACCTACGATGTTCGTGGCGACCGGCTATGATTTTGTAAAGAGCGTAGTGCCACATCATCACGAATCGAACATCGCGTCCCTGACAATGAGTGGTCACCAGTGGGTCGTGCTCGCAATTGGCTTCGTAGTTTCATTTTTTGTAGCCCTCGGCGTTGTGGCCTGGTTTATGCATTGGGTGCGCCAACGGGGTTTTGTGCCGTTTGCGATTTATCGAATTGTGCTCGGGATCGCATTGTTCACTCTGCTGATGCGCGGGCTGATGTGATTGGTTGCCGATGGAGAGCGACGTCATACTCCCCGATTTGCAAAGCGCCGTGCTGTGCGAGGATGTTCGCTGCGAAATTAATGGGATGCAGACGTTGGTGGGCGTGCTCAGTGTCATTCCGGCGACGGCGCTGCCGGTCACCTGTATGCGCTTGTGCATCTGGGCGCGCTGGTGCGGTGGGGCAGGAAAATTCCGGCAAAAATCTCGCATCATCGGCGTGGACGAACAGCAGGTTCTCGCGCAGGCGCAAGTTGAATTTGTGCTGAAGGACATGGAAGGCCACGCGACAAACGTGCATTATTTTGGCGGGGTGCAGTTTCAGCAATACGGCTTGCATCACGTTGAGATTTATCTGGACGATGAATTGCAACTGCGTTTTCCGCTGCCAGTGATCCAGATCACGCGTCCCTCTGGGGGTTAGGCGCGGCTAGTGTTCGATGATCCCGAAAGCATTCGGGCTTGATTGTTGGATCGACCAGGCTTCTGCACGGAAATCCCTTGCAGGGTGTCGCCGCCAACCTATGATTCGTCGGCAGTTCCCGAATGTGTCCTGCCGGATGCATCGGGGAAACTTTTTGCCCATCTTCTGATTTCGATGGCCAACACAATTCTAATTGGGGCGCAGTGGGGCGATGAGGGAAAAGGCAAAATCATCGACGTGCTAACCGGCAAAGCCGACATTGTGGTCCGCAGCCAGGGCGGAAACAACGCCGGACACACCGTCATTCATCGGGGCGTCAAATACGTCCTGCACCTCATCCCGTCGGGAATACTCCGGCGCGGCAAAATTTGCGTGATTGGCAACGGCGTTGTTATCGATCCGATCGCCCTTGTCGCCGAGATCGACGGCCTGCGTAACCTGGGTATCACAATCGGCGGGAATCTTCTCATTAGCGATTGCGCTCACTTGGTTCTGCCTTATCACCGCCTGATCGACGAGCAACGCGAACTGCGCCAGGGTCGGGCCAGAATTGGAACGACCAAACGCGGGATCGGTCCGGCCTACGGAGACAAAGCTGCGCGCACGGGTCTGCGGATGTCCGATTTGATGCAACCGATTGTTTTCTCGAAAAAGTTGCAAGCCAAAGTGATCGAGAACAACAAAATCCTCCAGGCATTGGGCGCGAAACCGATCAGCTTTCGCGAAGCCAACGAAAGTTATCTCAAAGCAGGAGAAAGCTTACGTCCCTTCGTCCGCAACACGGTTGTCTACCTTCATCGCGCCCTTGAGCGCGGTAAGGAAATCCTTTTTGAGGGAGCGCAAGGAACATTCCTCGATATCGACCATGGTACCTATCCTTACGTCACGTCCTCGAACACTACGGCGGGCGGCGCGTGCACGGGCACCGGCGTGCCGCCGCATCGGATGGATCGAGTGGTTGGCGTCATGAAGGCATATACGACACGCGTGGGCGAGGGGGCATTACCCACCGAGGACCAGCCGCTGACCGAAAGGCTTCACAGCCTGGGACGCGAATTTGGCGCGACGACGGGGCGGAAGCGGCGCTGCGGTTGGTTTGACGCCGTGGCAACTCATTATGCAACGATGATCAATGGGATCGACGAGCTGGCTATTACAAATCTTGATGGGCTCGATGACGTCGATCCCATTCGCATCTGCGTCGCGTACCGGCTCAATGGAAAGCGCTTGGACGTTCCGCCGTGCGATGCCACCCAGCTAGCCAATTGCGAACCAGTTTACGAAGAGGTGAGTGGCTGGAAGAGATCTACGCATTCGGTGCGAAAATTCGCGCAACTTCCTTCAACAGCAAGAAAATACATCAAGTATATTTCCAACCTGACGGGAGCAAAACCATCCATAATTAGTGTCGGGCCGGCACGCGGTCAGACGATCATTTTATAGCCAATGTCTCAAACGTGAAGACCGTTCCGCGCCACGTCGCGATCATCATGGATGGCAATGGTCGATGGGCCAGGGCGCGCGGTTTGCCGCGAATCAAAGGTCACGAAGCAGGTGCTCAGGCAGTTCGCGAATGCGTGGAGGGTTGCGGCGAATTGAAAGTAGAATATTTGACGCTTTACGCTTTCTCCGCTGAAAACTGGCAGCGTCCCAAAGGTGAAGTCCACTCGCTTATGCGTCTGCTGGAGAAGTTTTTGAGAGAGAAGACGCCGGAACTAATTGAGAAGAATGTCCGCCTTCAAGCCATCGGCCGATTGACCGATCTCCCCGAGAGTTCGCAGAAACAACTTCATAAGACAATCGAGCAAACTGCGGGGAATACTGGACTTATCCTGATCCTAGCGCTCAGTTACGGCGGGCGACTCGAGATCATCGACGGGATCAAAAGTTTGCTTCGCGCAGTCGAGCTGGGTCACATCAACAAGGGAATGATCAATGTCGAGATGTTCAGCAGACACCTTTACACACGCTATTATCCCGATCCCGACCTGCTCATTCGTACTTCTGGTGAAATGCGGTTATCGAATTTTCTTCTTTGGCAGCTTTCATACACGGAAATATACGTAACGCAGAAACTCTGGCCGGATTTCACAAAGAAAGATCTGTTTGCTGCGGTGGAGGAATACGGCCGCCGGCAACGTCGCTATGGAGCGGTTGACTAATTGCTCGTTCTGTAGACGCTTCGCTCTGCGAAGCGTGGGGCTGATGGTTTCAACAAACTGCGGATCGCGTCGCCCGCCTCCGCGGAGCTTCGGCGCCGCAGGCAGGGCCACGTTAGACAAACGCTTCCGCAACGGAATCGGCAAGAAATTTACCTTTGTGAGTCAGCTCGAATCTGCCATTCGATTCACGAAGCAACCCGAGCGCAGCAAACTCATCTGTTTCTCGCGCGAAGCGTTGCAGTTCCATAGCTGAAATCCCGTCGCGCGTCCGCAGGGAAAGAGCGATTCTCTCTGCGCGTTTCAATTCCACCGTCAGATTTTCTGTCGCCGCAATCGGAGATTGTCCGAGCAAAATGCGGTCCGCATACGCACGGTAATCAGTGAGATTTTGCCAGCGACGCATGCCAACGGTCGAAAATGCGCTTGGTCCAACCCCGAGGTAATCTTCGCCCGACCAATAGGCGCGATTGTGCACCGAAGAAAAACCGGGACGCGCATAGTTTGAGATCTCGTAATGTTCATAGCCGGCCTCCTCCAGGATCGACATTCCCACCTCAAAGAAATCCGCATCGTAATCAGGATCCGCTTTGAGTTCGCCTCGTGCCTGGCGCAGAAAAAATTCCGTGTCCTCCTCGTAGGTAAGGCAGTAAGCGGAAATGTGGTCGGGGCGCAGCGAGATGGTTTTCTCTAGGGTCTTTTGCCATTGCTGAACTGTCTGACCCGGGAGGCCAAACATGAGATCGACATTGATATTCAGGCATCCTGCCTCACGCAGAATATGAAACGATTGCTCGGCCTGCGCTGCGTTATGTTCCCGTCCGAGGATTTTGAGCAAGGTATTGTCCCAGGACTGAACACCGAGACTGATTCGATTCACTCCGAGTTTGCATAATAAAGCTGCTTTGCGCGCCGAAACGCTCCCTGGATTCGCTTCGATAGTCCATTCTTCCAATGCGGAAAGATCAAGCCGCTGATGAAAACTTCCGAGCAGAAATTCTAATTGCGAAGTGCTCAGTGCCGTAGGTGTACCGCCGCCGAAATAAATTGTTTCGGGCACGACGCCGAAGACGCCGGTCCTTTCGTCGAGCTCACATAATACGGCTTCGCAAAATCGCTGCGTTTGCGAACGATCGAGGAGGTCTTTGTAGAACGCGCAATACGGGCAGATTCGCGCGCAAAAGGGGATGTGAACGTAGAGATGGCGAATCATATTATTTGTTCTGACGTCATTCCGAGCGGAGCGAGGAACCTCTCATAGCATGTTGGTTCAGGCTTCTTATTTAGCGTGTCCTAAAACTTCGCGGGGCGAGATCCTTCGCTTCGCTTAGGATGACGGCCAGTTGAACAGTTGTGATTTGCTCTGTCGCTCATAAAATCCGTTGCCATCTCAAGGCGCCTTATCGATGCGAAACGTAGCTCTTGTTCTTTTTTGCGCCGTTGCCTCTGGGTTTGGGCAGGGACCGCAGCCTGCGGGCACCCCGTCGATCGTATATGCTGTGTACGATCCCGATGCAATCAGAGAGTATAAGACGAATCCGCGCGTTGTGCGTGAGATGGTCAACCGGCTTGTCCTCGCCGCAACGGGCCAACCTGATGTGGCCAGGGCATGGGCATCGCTGGTTTCTCCCAGCGACAGGATTGGAATCAAAATCTCCGCGGCAGGCGGCGAACTTTTCACTACGCACCATGACGTAGTTAATGCGATCATCGATGGGGTCGTTGCGGCGGGTCATTCGCGCAGCAGCATTGTTGTTTGGGACCGATCTTTGGGCGGAATCAAAGACGCGGGGTATCGGCCGGGCGTTGATGGCTATCAGCTCAGAGCAACCGCGCCACGAAACGGCTATGATCCAAAAGCGATCCTTTCCGCACCGCTGATCGGCAAATTAGTTTGGGGCGATCTCGATTACCGAAGCTACGAGGGCAAAATGCCGCTCCTTTCCGACACGGAAAATATAAGCAACATCAGTCATTTTTCGAAGATCATTTCGACTGAAGTGACGAAGATCATCAATGTTCCAGTGATGAGCAGTAGCGAAATGAATGGTATCGCCGGTTGCATTTACAACGTGACAATACCGAATATCGATAACTGGCGCCGGTTTGCGCAAGGCTCTCGCTTTGGCGCCGAAAGTCTCGCCGAAATTTACAATGATCCAGTCATTTCGAAGAAAGTCGCTTTTAACCTGATGGACGGCCTCGTCGCGCAATATGCCGGCGGCCCGCAGTCACAGCCGAACTATGCAGTCCATCACGCCACGCTCTATGCTAGCAAAGATCCGGTGGCTTTAGATGCCGTGGTGTTAAGACGTTTGGAGCAATGGCGTGCACGCGCGAGTCTGCCCCCTATCGGATCCGCCGCCGATTATGTCGGCTTTGCCAGCCAGCTCGGCCTGGGTAACTCTGCGCCAAATCAGATAGAGGTCAGAAATATCGGCCGATGAAATTTCCCGCTGTAGCCGGAGTCGGCTTGTCCGCAGGCGTCACTTCGCAGTCGCGGGACTACAACCCATGAGTGCAGCTCTCGACCCGTCTGTTCGAAAATTACAAACCGCGATTCTGCGTTCCGTCTCGCGTTCGTTTTATCTTTCCATTCGGTTTTTGCCGGCGCAATTACGCGAACCGGTCGCACTGGCCTACTTGCTGGCGCGGACGACAGACACCGTCGCCGATACAGCACGAATTTCCCCAACCGTGCGAACGGAAACTCTAAAGATGTTATCGAACGGGATTCAGGCTAGGGCTTCGCGCGGTGTCGTTGTTGATCTTGCCGCATCGTTTATGCCCCTGCAGGAGAACACAGCCGAGCGCAGGCTCCTTCGCTCCCTGCCAGATTGTCTGGAATGGCTGGAGCATGTAGAGGCGGCGGATCGCAATGACATTCGCGGCGTGCTCGAGAAAATCACCCGTGGTCAGATGCTCGATCTGGAGCGCTTCGCTAACCCGGCAGAAATTCGTGCGCTCCAAAGTGCGGCCGATCTGGATGAATACACTTACCTGGTAGCGGGCTGTGTGGGCGAATTCTGGACGCAACTCTGCTTCAGGCATGTTCGAGATTTTGCCAGCCTGAGCCAACCCGAGATGCTTGCGCTCGGGAGGCACTACGGCATGGGACTGCAATTGATCAACGTTCTGCGTGACGCCGGTCCCGATCTCCAAGTGGGCAGATGTTATTTCCCGGAGGAGGAATTGCGCGCGGCTGGTCTTACGGCTGCGCAGATTCTCTCCGAACCCCAGCGCTTCCAGCCAATTTACGAACGTTGGATCGAGAAAGCGCAAACTGAACTGGAATGCGGGATGCAATACTCTCGCGCGGTCCAAAACAGGCGGGTGCGGGGCGCGACAGCTTTACCGGCATTGATAGGCGCTCACACTCTTGTGCTTTTGCGTGACGCCGGCACGGCCGCGTTGCAACGCAAAATCAAAATTCGCCGTCGCGAGGTGCGCCGGATGATTTTGTGGATCGCTGTTACTCTTGCGTCGCGCAAGCGCATCGAAGCGATATTCGCACGAGCGAAACTGAAAAAGTAGCGCAAGCGTCCCACGGTTGCGTCAGGAACATCGCAAGCGGGCCGCTCGCGCTACAATTGCCGCTACAGAAAATAATTTCGTTGTCGTTCGGTGATCGGGCGCTCGAGTCGTTCGAGTACTTGCAGCATATCTTCCCAGACTTTCCGTTTCTCCGAAGGCGCCTGATTCCGCAGCAAGTAGGCGGGGTGATACGTAATCATCAGAGGCGTTCCGCTGTATGAATGCCATCTGCCGCGCAATTCCCGCATGGTTGCCCGTGTCCCGAGCAAACCCTCCACGGCGACCGCGCCAAGCGCGACAAGGACCTTCGGCCGAATAACGTCGATCTGCTCGACGAGATATGGCCGGCATGTCTGCATTTCGAGCGGCGTCGGTGGCCGGTTGCCAAAAGAACCTCGTGGCGTGTCCGGACGGCATTTCAAGATATTGGCAATATAAACTTCCTCGCGAATGAGGCCCATCGTCTCGATAATTCTCGTGAGCAATTGACCTGCGCGACCGACAAATGGTTCGCCTTGCCTGTCCTCGTCCACACCGGGTGCTTCACCGATAAACATCAATTCCGCATCCGGATTCCCGACGCCGAAGACTGTCTGCGTCCGCGAACAGGCGAGATGCGCGCATTTTGTGCAAACACGGACGCGTTCGCGCACCAGCGCGAGCAATTCCGCTTTGTTCGGCGCAACAAACCTCAATTGTGCAAGGGTAGCTCTCGATGCGCAAGGCGCGCGATCACTCGTCTCTCGAATTCTCTCCAACGCGGCGATGACAAGATCGAGAGCCGGCTGAATCATTTGAGGTGATCATCTAAAATTTTGCGCGCGCTTGCAAATTGTTTGTAGGGGAGCGCACGTGCCCTCGCGTGTCGTTCGCGGCGCCTTCGCCGCGAACCCTCCCAGCGTAAAGTGGCCCCATCGGCTTGAAGCCTCCCGGGCAATTGGCGAGGGCGCCAATTGCAGCACGCGAGGGCGCGTGCGCTCCCCAGAATAACGCGCGCATGCTTCTGATCTGCGATAAATTGCATCAGCAATGAGCACACGCTTGAGCGATTACGATTACGATTTGCCCCGAGAATTGGTTGCGCAGCGGCCAGCTGCGCACCGCGCGGATTCTCGCATGATGGTCCTTCGGTGCGGTGCGCAAACGATCGAACATCGGCAATTCCGCGAACTGAAAACATTTTTGCAACCAGGCGATCTTCTTGTCTTAAATGATACGCGAGTACTGCCCGCGCGACGATTCTCCAATGATGGCGCGATTGAATTTTTGTTTCTCGAACATCTTGGCCGAAGGCGTTGGAAATGTCTGGTCAAACCGGGCCGTAAAATGCGCCTCGGCGCCGCTGCAACGATCGATAATGCGACGTTGCAGGTGGAGAAAATCACCTCCGATGGCGAGCGCATCGTGGTGCTGGATCAGGATGTTGATCCTTATGCCAAAGGTTCAATGCCGTTGCCGCCTTACATTGGACGCGAAAACGACGTTGAAGATGCAACGCGCTACCAAACTGTCTTCGCCCAAGCACCGGGTGCGCTCGCAGCGCCGACTGCCGGTCTCCACTTCACCCCGGAGATTTTGAGCGAGATTCCGCACGCGCTCGTGACGTTGCACGTGGGGACAGGAACATTCCTGCCCGTGCGCTCAGAGAACATTGTCGAGCATCGCATGCATGCAGAGCGATTTTCCATTTCGGCAGAAGGCGCAATGAAAATGAACAATGCCAGGCGAATGGCAGCTGTTGGCACGACAGTGGTGCGCGTGCTGGAATCGGCAGAGCGCGAGAACGGAAAACTCATCGCGCAAACGGGCTCCACAGACATTTTCATTTTTCCTCCATATCGGTTTCAAGCCGTCGATTTATTGCTGACGAATTTCCATCTGCCGCGCTCGACTTTGCTGATGCTCGTGAGCGCATTTGCCGGCCGCGAGTTTCTGCTTCGGGCCTACCAGGAAGCGATTCGCCAACGCTATCGATTCTATAGCTATGGCGATTGCATGTTGATCCTGTAATTGCTAACCACGAATGAACGCGAATGGACACAAGTTACAAGAATGACGAAATCCGAATGACGAATGACGAATCAATGACAAACTTCCAATGACGGAAGATGGAATCCCGATGCATCGGGATTCGTCGGCTGCGACGGATCCGCGCCGCGGCAGCCAGTGGATTGGCGATTCCATTTTTTGATAATTCCTTCGGTATTCGACATTCGTGCTTCGTCATTGCCTCATACTGCATTCGTGGTTATTCGTGTCCATTCGTGGTTAGAGGAATCTAATGAGCGGTGCCGAGCAACCCAGAGGTGAGCTGGTTATCCAGACGATTGCCATGCCCAAGGACACGAATCCAAATGGCGACATTTTCGGCGGATGGTTGACATCGCAAATGGATTTGGGCAGTGGCATTCTTGCGGCGAAAACTGCGCAGGCACGAGTCGTTACCGTGGCGATGGAAGGAATGTCATTTCTCCAACCGGTGCGCGTAGGAGACACGGTTAGATGTTATGCGCGGGTGGAGAAAATCGGGCGGACTTCGATGACCATTCCGGTCGAGGTGTGGGTAACGCGTTATATGACCGGCGAGCAGCTTCGCGTCACGCACGGCGTGTTTACTCTCGTCGCTGTTGATGAATCCGGAAAACCAATTCCGGTAAAACGCGGGAGCGCGTGAGGATGGTGTAAAATGACAGATGACGAATGACGAAGCTCGAAAGAAAAATCGAAGCCCGAATGACGAAAGATTCATCCATTCTGCGCTTCGGATTTCTGGTTTTGTCATTGATTCGTCATTCGTCATTCGTGCTTCGCCATTTTGCAGGCGCCCGCTAGTTCACACTGATGGCCAACTTCGCTTATCTTTTCGAGCGGTTCCCGTCATTTGGGCAGACGTTCTGTTATCGGGAGGTTGCCGAGCTTGCTCGACAAGGGATCGCTCCGCCCATTTTCTCCATCCGTAAGCCGAAAGACGAGCCGCCGCAGGATTGGGACGAACGTATTGTCGAAAGGGTGCATTATCTTCCTGAACAGGAGGATTTGTTGCGGGAAGTCCGGCGAGCTTCCAAGAAGGGAGAGCTGGCGGGAGAAATTATCGCTGCTCTCGATGAGTGGGGCAGGCGCCCCGATTTTCTTCGTCTTTATCAGGCGGTCGATGTTGGATTACATCTGCAGACACTTGGAATTCGCCACGTGCACGCGCACTTCGCCGGAATGGCTGCCCGCACCGGGTTCTGGATCGACAAATTCTTCCCAGTCACTTTCAGCTTTACCGCGCATGCCAACGACATTTTCGCGCCGCGAGATTTTCAAATTGGTCTGGACAAGCTTGTTGATGCAGCTCGCTTAATCGTTACCGAAACCGATTACGCAGAAAGACTTTTGCGTGAGCGCTTCTCAGATAGCGCGAATCGAATTCAGCGCATCTACAACGGTCTGGATCTGACCCTGTTCAAACGCGCGGATTTTTCGTCCACTCCGCCGTTGATTGTTGCGGTCGGCCGTTTGATCGCAAAAAAAGGTTTTGCTGATTTGCTTCGCGCCTGCCGGTTGCTTATGGAGCGGGGGCAATCATTTCGGTGCGAGATCGTTGGTGAAGGCCCGCTTGAACAAGAACTTCGGGAACAGATCGTGCAGCTTGATCTGGAAGGTCGCGTCGGACTGCCGGGCGCAAAGCCGCAACATGAAATAAGGGAACTTCTGGCAGCGGCCACCGTTTTTGTGATGCCAAGCGTGATCGATCCCGACGGCGGCATGGATAATCTGCCGACCGTAATCATGGAGGCGATGGCGGCAGGGCTGCCGGTCGTCTCGACGTCGATCGGTGGGATTCCCGAAATGGTGATTCAAAACGAAACCGGATTTCTTGTTTCGCCGGGCGATGCCGCTGCGCTGGCGGGCGCAATCGAGAAGATGATTAACGATCGTTTGCTAGCGCGAAAACTTGGTCAGGCTGGGCACGAGCGTGCTCAAAGGCTTTTTTCGATTGAAAAGAATGTGCGCGCGTTGTGCGCGTTGCTCCCAGGCAGCTGACACAGCCGCCGTTACAACAGATCGCGAATGCAGTTGACCGCGTGCAGATAAACATGGTGCGGTCCGCCGCGCATCAGCTCTTCACTCATCAAGCTGACCGGATCGTTCTTTCCCGCGGGCATTAACTGCGGGACGTGCTTCTCGCCGGTTTTTCGGCGTGAAACTTCCAGTAGATCGCCGCACTCGGCGTGGGTCACGAGAAACTCCATCTCGGATGTTTCCAGAGCGATTTCGCGAACCGGTTCTCCCGGCCGTTCGCGCAGTTCGATGTCGATCTTTCGATCTGCCGGGCCGATGAATTGTAACTCGTGTGCCGTCGTTTTGTCCGCGCGCCAGTTTAGTTGCGCCGCAAGCCAGCCGGCAAAGAGGATGGCGGTCGATCGGTATCCCGAGGCGAAATCAATTCGCACTTTCTTAATTTTGGAAAAATGATGATGCGAGGCCGGATGATCGAAGAATTGGGCGAGCGCGAAGCGAACCTTATCCAGCCGTGTCCAATTCAAGTCGCAAAGCACGATGCGCTGCCTAGCTTCCTGCTGAGCGGTCTCGACCAGATGCAGTTGCGCGCGAAAATCCTTCCATGTCCGGCTGTCGTAGATGACGCGGTCGACCCACGCCCAAAGTTGCGGATCCATCGGCTCAGAGAATTCTTCCTGCCACCAGAGGTAGAACGGCAAGTCGGAATCCAGATGCGAAAAAACAATGCTCGGCAGTAAAGTCGTACACGGGCCCTGGAGCAAAAATGAGATTTGTTCGGAGCAAACTTGTTTGCTGTCGGCGCGGCTGACATGACAATGCGCGCTGATCCACGCTTCCAACCGATTTTCTTTCGCCCTGCAATCAGCTCCGATAACAATGGCGCGGCAGGCATGGTTTTCGGTAATCTTTGCGATCAGCTGCGTGTTCTTCTCCAGTGAACCGAGTTCTTCGCTGTACACGGCTAGGTTTACCAAAGAGGCGCGTGTCATTGCGCCTTCGCTTTTCTCCCAGAGTTTCTTCAGTTCCTGGTCGATCTCGCCAATCTCGACCGGAAGACCGAGCGAATAAGTTTCGGTAATCGGAGGCATTACGGCGATGGATTGGGTAGCGCACGCGTCTCGCGTGCTGGTTTTGGCATCACGCCAAAACAATCTTTTATTATGAATGAATCGCGCGGTGCAGATTGCATTGTGAAAAATAAGTCCGCAACAGGGAGGACGCCGTTGTCAGCACGCGAGACGCGTGCGCTACCCCGGTCAATCCTCGCGCTCATAATCTCCTCCACGCCCGGCCATCGCGCGCGAGCAAATCGTCGGCGTCTTCCGGGCCCCACGATCCTGCGGCATAAAAAAACAAGCCTGGCGCGTCTTTTTTTGAGTGCCACGCCTCCTCAATAGGATCAATGAATGCCCAGGCTTCCTCGACTTCGTCGCGACGCGCAAACAATGTGGCGTCGCCGCTCATCGCATCGAGCAGCAGCCGTTCGTACGCTTCCGGGCTGGCTTTGCCAAAGGACGTTCCGTAATGGAAATCCATTTTGACCGGCTCGATGCGAAAACTCGTGCCCGGGACTTTTGCCTGGATGCGCAATGAAATTCCTTCGTCGGGCTGAATCCTGATGACCAGCACGTTTTGGTCGCTCAGGCCTTTGTTGAACAGAACGGGTGGAGCTTTTTTGAAATGGATGGAAATCTCAGTAGCGGATTTGGGAAGGCGTTTCCCGACACGCATATAGATGGGCACATCGGCCCAGCGCCAGTTGTCGATGAAAAGACGTAACGCGACAAACGTTTCCGTTTGCGAACCCGGGTTCACGTTTTGTTCCTGGCGATAACCTAGCACCGGGTCGCCGTGGATCGCGCCTTCGGTGTATTGCCCGCGCACGACATTGGCCGCTACTTCACTGCGTGGCAATCGGCGGAGCGATCGCACCACCTTCACTTTTTCATCGCGGATACTGTCGGCGCTTAAGTCTGTGGGCGGCTCCATGGCAACGAGGCAAAGGAGTTGGAGCAAATGATTCTGCACCATGTCGCGCAAAGCGCCCGTTCGTTCATAGAAGCCCGCGCGCGTCTCGACTCCGAGCGTTTCTGCTGCCGTGATTTGCACCTGGTCGACGTAGTGTGTATTCCACAGCGGCGCGAAAATCGCGTTCGCAAATCGCAAGACTAGAATGTTCTGCGCGGTTTCTTTGCCGAGGAAATGATCAATGCGATAAGTCTGTTCTTCGGTGAAGGAATTGCGGACGATGCGATTGAGTTCCCGCGCTGAACCGAGATCGCTGCCGAACGGTTTTTCGACGATTACGCGAGCCCAGCTTCCCTTGCAGGCTTCATTCAAGCCCGCAGCTTTCAAATGTTTCAGAATCGGCTCGAATTGATCGGGAGCCGCTGCAAAATAAAAAAGCCGGTTGCCGCGGGTGCCGTGTTCCTTGTCGATTCTGTCGAGACGTTTGGCTAATTTTTTGTAACCGGACTCATCTTCGAACTCGCTTTGATGATAGGAGATCGCTTGCGCAAACGTTTTCCACATTTCATCGCGCACCGGCTGGCGCGAAAATTTGCGCGTGGCCTTTTCGAGCTCAGCCCGGAATTGCTCATCACTTTTCTCTCGTCGGGCGAATCCGACGATTGCCACCGCGGGCGGGAGGTCGCCATCGGCAGCAAGATTGTAAAGCGCCGGGATTAGTTTGCGATTGGTGAGATCGCCGGTCGCGCCGAAAATCACAATGCTGCAAGGCTGAGGCACGGCGCGCGCGGACAAACCTTCGCGTAATGGATTCGGCTCGGGTTGATCTGCGGCTCGATTCATGCGGCGAAACAAACTACTCAGTTTTTCGGCGATTAGGTAGGCGGAAAAAATCGCGCGACAGGAGCATCGTCATCCTGAGCGTAGCAAAGCGAAGTCGAAAGCTCGCCCTGAGCGAGGCGAAGCCGAGCCGAACGGGGACCCCGTGGCGCTACCATAAAGTATTGCAACCGGATTCCTGGACCCATTCGACTTCGCTCAGTGCAAGACTTTCGCTTGGAATGACTCGCTATTAGAACGGCAGCGGAAATCTTCTCGTTAGATCGAGCACTTTCCGGCGGACTCTCTCCAGCGCGTCGGCATCGGTGCGATTGCTCAGAGCTTCAGCGATAAGGTCCGCGATCTCCAGCATCTCTTCTTCTTTCATGCCGCGCGTGGTGACTGCCGGAGTGCCAACGCGGATGCCGCCTGGCTTAAAAATTGGATAAGTGTCAAAGGGGATCGCATTTTTGTTTACAGTAATACCGGCGCGATCAAGGACTTCCTGCGCTTCCTTCCCGTTAATTTCCTTTGGGCGAATATCGACCAGCATGAGATGATTATCCGTGCCTCCGGAAACGATTCGATAACCGTGCTTGGCCAGGCCAGCCGCGAGTGCTTTCGCGTTGATCACGACTTGCCGCTGATATTCACGAAATTGAGGCTGAAGCGCTTCGTGAAAACAAACCGCTTTTGCCGCGATCACGTGCATGAGCGGGCCGCCTTGCACTCCGGGAAAGAGCGTTGAGTCGATTTGTTTTGCGAGTTTCTCTTCGCACATCACGATGCCACCCCGGGGGCCGCGCAGACTTTTATGCGTGGTAGTGGTCACAAATTGCGCGTGTGGAATCGGACTCGGATGCTGACCGCCCGCAACCAGGCCGGCGATGTGTGCCATATCGATAAAAAGAATTGCGCCAACCGAATCGGCGATTTGGCGCAGCCGCGGAAAATCAATCATGCGCGGATAAGCGGATGCGCCTGCGGTGATCATGACCGGCTTCACTTCCTCGGCCTGTTTTTGCAGCGCGTCGTAATCGATTTGTTCCGTCTTTTGGTCAACGCCGTAGTGGGTAACTTGATAAAATTTACCGGAGAAATTTGCCGGATGCCCGTGGGTAAGATGACCGCCGTGCGCGAGATTCATGGTCAAAATTTTGTCACCCGGCTTAATGGCGGCGAAATAGACTGCCATGTTGGCCTGCGCGCCGCTGTGCGGCTGCACATTCACGTGCTCCGCGCCAAACAATCGCTTTGCGCGATCAATCGCCAGTTGCTCGGCAACGTCGACATTTTCGCAGCCGCCATACCAGCGTTTTCGCGGATAACCCTCTGCGTACTTGTTTGTAAGAACGCTGCCCTGCGCTTCCATAACCGCCCGGCTCGTGAAATTCTCCGACGCAATCAGTTCGATATTTTCCCGCTGCCGTTTTTCTTCTGCGGCGATCGCGTCGAAAATTTCAGGATCGACTCTGCGCAGAGCGTCGCCGTATCGAGGTGAGGACATCGAACCAACTGAGCCGGTCTCGATGCGAGGAGGAAGATCACCCATTGGATATAAGGATACCTCGTGCCTGCGCGCCGCAGCAGGCCGCACGAGTTCGCCTTGTTCTACGAAGGCAAGCACGCTGGGCAAGGCATTTTTCATCGTCCGCGCACAAAGTTCGTAAACATCGCGACCAAGACCGATCGGATCCGGAACATCACGCCAAACGGTCGTGCCCGGCTCTTCAAATTCTCGGAGTAAAAACGATTTTTCGGCGCCTTGCGGAAAGAGCATGTGGATCGTCTCCAAATGCGCGCCTGTCATGGCAAAGACATGGGTGGCGCGATCGATCAGGGCGGCGGTAAGTGGCTGACTGCGCAACCCGCTAATATCCACACCTTCCTCCTCGCAGACTTGAACTGCATAAAGACTCGGCGGCTGGCCCCGCACGGCATGTACGCCAGCTGAGGCGACTTCAATGTCCTTCCGATTTCCGAGCAAACGACGAAAGAAACCTTCCGCAATGGGGCTGCGGCAAATGTTACCTGTGCAGACAAAGAGAACGTTTTTCACGATTCAGGCTGCGCGAGCGAGCGCGATTCCAACCTAGAATTGAACCTGCCCAAGTCAATTTGGCGACTCTGCACTGCTCGGCGAACTGGAGACCGCCGCTCCTTGATGCGGCCCTTGGTGCCGCGATGATTCGAAGGAAAAATCTATCCTCTGGGCAGTTGCAGTCTAAATTTGTGCCAGACATACAAAACTGCAATCGCTCCCAGTATGGAAACGAGTAATCCCGCTGGATGGAATCGGCCTCCCCCTGGCGGTGAAAATAGATGAGTCACTGCGCCGCCGATAATTGAGCCGACAATTCCAAGCACGATCGTCCAGGTAATGGAGAGGTGCGTGTGCAGGAGTGCTTTAGCGACGCAGCCGGCGAGAAACCCCACAATGACGTACCAGATCAGATGAAGCATATTTTCTCCCTTTGAATCCTGTGATTTCGATGATGGACGGAGCAGTAACAGATCGCGCGGTTAAGCGCCATGCAAAAAAACTGTGCGTCGGATCCGAGACAATTGGCGCTTCTCGACGCCGTAGATTGTCCGTATTATTGGGACCGTGTTCGCGCGATACTTCCTTCTTTCGCCATTTGGTAATCGCATTGCGATGATTGGTTACCGTTTTTCACGATGACTGTTGAAACTCTGCGCCAGGTCCCGCTGTTTGAATCGCTCGACGATGCGGCTGCCAGGGAGTTGTGCGAACTGATCGAAACGCTCGATTGTCCAGCGCACCAGCCCTTGTTCCACGCCGGTGACGCCGGTGACGCGATGTATTTGATTGAAAGTGGGAAAGTCCGGATTTGCGTGCAAGCAAAGGATGGGCATGAGGTGACGCTAGCGACGCTGGGCCGCGGCGATTTCTTTGGCGAAATGGCTTTGCTCGACGGGGAGCGCCGCTCGGCCGACGCGGTGGTGGCTGAAGATGCGAGGCTGGCTCTGCTCTCGCGCGAGCACTTTCTGTCTTTTATGCGCAGTAGTCCCGATGTCGCGCTGGAAATGCTTACCGCGCTTGCCAACCGGCTTAGGCACACCGATGAGCTTTTGCGCCATAGCGCGACGCGTAATGTCAATGTGGAGGAAGCGGCGCATCTTACGTTTGCGGATCGCGCTGCGGATATCATCGCAGAGTTTGGGGGCAGTTGGAAATTTATCATATTCGAGATCGGATTGTTCCTTGCCTGGGTATTGCTAAACACATGGCTGCTCGCCGACAAAGTTTTCGATCCCTATCCCTACGTGTTCTTGAATCTCGTGCTCGGAGTTATTTGCGGGCTCCAAGCCCCGATCATTATGATGTCGCAAAACCGGCAGAGCCACAAAGACCGGCTTCGCGCGGACCTCGATTACCAGGTGAATTTGAAAAATGAACTGGCGTTGCAAGAGATTCTTGAGCGCCTCAAGACGCTCGAGCGGGATTGCCTTCAGCTGGCATTGGAGAAACAATCGGAATAACGAAGCTCGCCTTCGTTGCGTTACAACGCTTCAACGGTTCCACGTTACGAAACCTGTTCGTCATTTCTTCGCACACTAGCCTTCTGTTTAAAGGCGTGTTTACAGTGGAAAATGCCTTCGCCATGGAAACGAGCCCGGTATCGGCTTGAATGGATCGGTCTTCTCCTCGCGGCAAAGTTAATCCCGTTGCTCCCCCGCAAGGTCTGCCTTCGTCTCGCAAGCACACTCGGAACAGTCACATCGATCTCGGATCGACATCACCGGAAAGTGGCGCTGAGCAATCTGGAAGTCGCATTCGGCGATCAGTTTTCGGTCAAAGAGCGGCGCAACATCGTTCGCGCGTCCTTTCAAGATTTTGCACGGACGCTAGTCGATTTTCTCTGGAGCCCGAATCTGACGCGGGAAAATTTCTCTCGCTATATCGAGCTTCAAAATTTCGAGGAATGCGCGTGCGGACCTGGCCGGAAACATGGATTGATCATGGTGTGCTATCACTACAGCAATTTCGAATGGCTCAGCATGGCTTGCGGTTTTGCCGGTTTGAACAGCACAATCGTTGCGCAAGAATTCAGGAATTCCCTGATTGATCCGATCTTCAGGAAGATCCGGGAGGGGGCAGGGCACGCGCTGATCCCCCGCAAGAACAGCATCGTCCGCCTCTATAAAGTCTTGCGTCGAAAAGGAACCACCGCACTGCTGGTAGATCTTACCGTAAGACCGAGGCATGGGGTGGTGATCGATTGTTTTGGACTAAAAAAACCTGTGACTTCTGCGCACGCCTGGCTGCATGAACGGACCGGTGTCCCAATAATTCCCGCGCACTGCGAGCCGCTGCCAGACGGACGTTACCGGGTGATCTTTCACCCGAGGATCGAAAACACCGCTGGGATGACGCATCAACAGATCGCGCAAGCATGCTGGAATTCGTTCGAGCCTTACCTGCGAAAAAAACCGGCGCCGTGGCTTTGGATGTACAAGCACTGGCGTTACCGTCCCGCAAATGCCGCCCGCCCGTATCCTTTTTACGTGCGCGCTTCACGCGGCTTCGAAAAGATCATTCAACGAGACCAAGGCAAT